>DAOTUF010000557.1:0-2026 GCA_034437495.1 Chloroflexaceae bacterium
TAGGACGACCCATAATAGAAACCTCCTCTGGTTTGGTAGGCACTTCCTGTGCATACTCCAGCGTGTTTCGTGGCAAGAACGGTGCCAGGGTGGTTGAGTTTTTGCTGTTTTGAGGAGGGATTGGTATGAGATGGAGGCGTACCAGCTTGACCCGGTCGTGCGAGCCATCCAGATGCCACGGGTCAACCTGCTCATTGCGGATGATGTCGGTCTGGGCAAGACGATTGAGGCGGGGTTGGTCGCCCAGGAGTTGCTCATTCGCCACCGCGCCCGCCGCCGTATCCTCATTGTATGTCCGGCTGCCCTGCAACGCCAGTGGCGTGACCAGATGCGCGACAAGTTCGGGTTGGATTTCCGTATCGTGGATAGCGATCTGATGCGCACGCTGCGCCGCAGCCGGGGGCTGCACGTCAACCCCTGGTCCCATTTTCCGCGTCTGATTACCTCGATGGACTATCTCAAACGGGACCAGCCGATCCGCCTGTTCCGCGAGGCTCTGCCGGCCCAGGGCGACGGGACCTATCCCCGCCGCTTTGACCTGCTGATTGTGGATGAGGCGCACAACGTGGCTCCGTCGGGCGTGGGCCGCTATGCCGTCGACTCGCAGCGCACGGCAGCCATTCGCCTGATCGCCCCCCATTTTGAACACCGCCTGTTTCTGACGGCCACGCCCCACAATGGCTATGCCGAGAGCTTCACCGCGCTGCTCGAACTGCTCGACCCGCAGCGCTTTGCGCGAGGTATCCCGCCCGACCGGCAGGCATTGATGCAGGTGATGGTGCGCCGCCTCAAGAGCGACCTCTACACCTGGGACGGCAACCCGCGCTTCCCACAGCGGGAACTGCATGCGCTGGAGGTGGCCTACCCCGATGACGAGCGACAGGCCCATCGCTGGCTGCACCAGTACACGAAACTGCGCCAGCAGAATCAGGCCGACCACGTGGAGCGCACCGCAACCGAATTTGTGCTCAAGCTGCTCAAGAAACGGTTGCTCTCCTCACCAGCGGCCTTTCTATCAACCCTCCAGCAGCATCAGCAGGCGCTCAGTACCGCCACCCATCCAGCACCGCAGCGCTCATTACGGCGACCCGGTGTGGGCATCCTGCGGGCGATGATCGACGAGGTAGATGAGACCTATGGTGATGATACAGCCTCCGAGACCGCGACGGATGAGGCGCTGCACACCTCGACCAGCCTCTTTCGCCCGCTCACCGAGGACGAGCAGACGCTGCTCACACAAATGCACCAGTGGGCTGACCAGGCCGCTCGCCGCCCGGACCGCAAAGCGCACACGCTGATCACCTGGCTGCGCCAGCACCTCTTCCCGGCTGGACAATGGACGGACGAGCGCGTGATTATCTTCACCGAATGCGCTTGGCCACAAGAAAGTGGACATATTTGGGAAGCTGTACTTCGGAAATGAACCTATCGAAATACCCACAACCTTTCGCCTATTAGAAAGGGGAAAACAGACCCCAGATGTGTTTTATGGCTTCTGCTTTGCAACAGGCTGGAGAATACCATCTTCACAATGTGTATATGCCTGCGCATAGCCCTATTTCGTCTTCTCTCGCATACGGTTTCGGTGAACAGGAGATTCCGAGATACAGCTTCCCAAATATGTCCTGTTTCATATGGCCAAGTGCAATGCCCCGCAGCGACTCCCCCGCATCCCGCAGCGCCACGATTGTTTGCACGGTGGCGGCCTGGTCGGGGGGCACGCAGAACGCGCCGTCCTGGCCATGACCCAACAACGCTGTCACCAGCTGCAATAGCGTTCGACATGAGGTACAGAACGCTGTATTCAACCTTTTTGCCCTATAATTTCAGATTTTCGGGTGACGAACAGGGTTGTCAGGAGTCCCCCCAACGTGATCAATGACAGGTTTTTCCTTAATAATACGCGTTATAGAGCACAATACCTTCGCCAATTATTCGGGGGTCAGGTCAGCAGGGAGCGGATGGATACGCCCCATCCCCGTGACCTGCACCAGGATCCGACGCAATAAACTCGGCTCTGGTTTTT
>DAOTUF010000558.1:0-7164 GCA_034437495.1 Chloroflexaceae bacterium
GCTTGCGGCGGCAGCTCCCAGGCTGGTTCGGGCACCTGCCGCATCCGTCGCCCCGGTCCCGCCACGGGTCAAAGGGAGCGTGCCGGAGGTTATCTGACTGGCATCGAGAGATACTTCATCGGAATAACCAAGCCCATGCCTGTCGGCATGCGAGTTAGAGGCAACTCCCAGGTTGTATCGGGCATTTTCTGCATCCGTCGCCCCGGTCCCGCCACGTGCCACGGGGAGCGTGCCGGAGGTGATATCGCCTGCCGCGTGGGTATGGCTTGCGGCGGCGCAGGCCAGCGCCGCAACGCCCCCTCCTTCGTCGGTCAGGGTCCCGTTCGGCACCTTGAGGGTCGTTGCTCCCACTGAGGGTGCCCCGTCCTGCTCCTCCACGGTGAGGGAGGAGCCGCCTCCCCCTCCCCCACCCTCAAGGTCCACCACGGTTCCACTGCTGGTGATTCGTTTCAGGCGGTGGTCGCTTGTATCAAAAAATAATCCCTGCGTCCCAGATGGGGGATGCTCATCTGGCGTGGTCTGTTCAGCCTGTATCAACTTTGGTCTGGTCATGTTTTTGCCTTTTAGAGCGTATTGCTCACTTCCTTTGCATACACGGTTCCGTATACGTACAGGTCTCCATCTTGGGTGAGCTTCATCTGAAGGGTTGGGCCTCGGTAGATTTCGATGCTGCTAACCGTGCTGGCGGCATGCGCCGTAATCCTCAAGGCCAGGGTGCCGGCTCCACTCGCGCTCACTTCAACATCGGTGTTGGCCCCTGCGGTAACGCGCCCCTTGCTGTCTACGGTCGTTTTGACATAGGTCCCCGGTGTCACGCCACTGGCGACCAGGGTCGGGTTGGGATAGGAACCGCTCAGATCGCCCCCGGCTGCCCCAGTTGGGGTGCGGCTATTGGTCATGCGTGCATCGCTGGTCGTGACGAAGCGATTGGCGTCCCCCGGTGTGCCATTTGTGCCGGCCAGGGCTGCCTTTTCGTTGGGCGATGGGAGGTCGCTATGGGTATGCCCCAGGGCGGCATAGCGGGCATCGCCGCGGGCGTTCGTGTGGTAGTGCGGGTGGTCATCGTCCAGCAGGCCGGTGAGGCCGCCGTGGTCTGAGACGCCATCGCCATCGCCACCGCCACCGCCCATCGCTTCATAGGCCCCGCTGTCGTCCATGACATAGACGGCCCCGTCATTCAAGCGATAGAGCAGCACGGTGCCGGCTGCTGGTGCTGCCGGGTGGGCGGCCAGCACTGGCAGTTGAAATCCGATCCCTCCTCTGACGCCGACTCCTGCGGCCATGTGGTTCCCTCACAAAAACAAGATAACCCCGCCTGGTTCAACCAGAAGGTCCCCTTCGATAGTCCAGTCTCCCGCCACCACCGCTGCCTCGTCGGTGGCAATCGTCCAGGTTGCCCCTGCCCCCACCGCCGTTCGCTTTACCGCAATGGGGTGCTGGTGATCGGCGCGGGACGCGGTTTCTGCAATACCGGCCCCGGCCAACCAGATGGCTGCACATGCGGCGGCGTCAGACAGCCCGGCTCCCCCGCCCCCGCCGACGCCCATGGCGACAAGCCAGAGGCGTACTTGCTCCAGGCTCATCTTGTGAGTAACGCCAGCGTCGTGGCAGACCAGTTCCTGGTCAGCACGGCAGGCGAGGACCGGGTCGTAGAGCGAAATGGGCAGGCTCACGACACCCCTCCAAGCGCCAGGCGATACCAGGTATCCGAGCCGTTGGTGACGAGCACCAGCATCTGGAACGCGGTCAGGGTGATGGGGGAAACTCCCGTCACATCAATGTGGTCGCTCCCCGCAGCCGAGACGGTCACGTCGTAGCCATTGAGTGATTTGAGCACCAGAACGGTGCCGTTTGCTGCGGCACTGGCTGCTGGCAGCGTCACGGCTGTGGGGCCGGTATCGTCGGTGAGCACCACGGTCTTGCCGCAATCAGCGGCTAACAGGGAAACGGTGCTGGTGCCCTTGAGCACCACCGGCCAGACCATGGCTCCACCCCCGCCCCCGGTCGGGGGGTCCCAGTCATAGCCCCCGCCGGCCTGGATGGTCAGCACCTCCCCTGTGGCGTGACCCGCGGTGGCGGGCACGTCGCCCGCGGGAAGGCCCACCCAATCGCTACTCCCGTCGCCCTGGACGGTGAGCACCTCGCCGGCAGCGTGGCCGGCGGTGTCGGGCAGGGGGTCGCCACTGGCAGCCCCCACGTAGCTCTTGAGCGTGGCGAGATCCAGTTGCTTTGTTTTGTTCGTGGGAGCCGAATAATCCACCACCAGCAGCGTATCCGGGTCTGCTGGCTCGGTCATCGTCGGATATTCCAGCATACGGGCCATCAAAGCTCCTCCAGAATGGGCGACCACTGTTCGTCCAGGATCGGCAGATAGCGTTCATCCAGAATGACCCCCGGTACCGGCGTGGTCGTAATCTGGTAGACCGGGGGAGCCTCAGAGCACTCCAGCACCAGCGTGTCGCGGATACCGCCGCGCTGGATTTTGTTGATGGCATAGGCCCGGCCATTCCAGATAACGAAGTGGCCCTCGTAGCCGGTGAAATGCCCATCCAGGCGCGTTTTTCGCTCCGCCTGGATGTCGGGCACGTCGGGAGGGATGACTGCCAGCGCCCCGGAGAGGGGGGTGTCGGCTCCCTGCTCGTCGGCATAGGTCGGCCCTGACATGGCAATCATCCGCGCCGGTACGTCGGGAATGTCCCTGGAGGGGTCAGGGGTGGCCATGAAAGTCCCGATGCCCCCCACGCGAGTGCCGGACCAGTAGGCCAACTGGATGGTTGCTTCCATCGCATCGGCGTAGACCTCCTGGATGCAGGCAATCTGGCGGTCGGTCAGGATACTGGTTGGCATCGGGTCCTCCCCTCAATAGCGTATGGTCTTGCCCATAATCGTCCACGTTGGGCCAGGCTGCTCTGCTGTCCCCTGGGGTGCCCAGGGCAAGGTCGTGACCGCGATGGGTGCCTGGGGGGGTGAACGTAAATAGCTCGGTCAATCACCAGGACTGCGCCAGCGACCGCCAGCGCATGGCCCACATAGCCTCGTCGCAGCGACGGGAACAGCGCGGTGATCAGCCAGGCCAGCCAGAACGAAGAACAAAGCTGGCAGTGCAGCCCCTCGCGGATGGGGGAGTTGGGCGGGGGAAACCCCCGCACCACCTCCAGCACCCGGAACGGTCCCGTCTCGTTGGCAAGCGCGTGGGCCAGGCGATAGGTAATCAGTACGGCCAGCCAGAAGGCGCTACAGGTATTCTGCATTGGACACCCTTGCCAGGTCGATTTCAATCGTCCCGCCAGGATCTGCGATACCCGTGCCAACGTGGGTGCTCGTCCAGACCAGGACATCCCCTTCACTGACGCGGCGCTGCTCATAGACGCCATACTCGTTGGCCGCAGGGCTGGTGCTCAGGGGAATAACCTTCGGAACCAGCGCCGTCGTCGTCACGGTGGCGGCATCAAAGGCGAGGGCGGCCAGGCTGGTTGTGCCGCTCCCCGCAGCGCCTTTGTTGACCAGGGCGACGGCCCGGTGGTTGGTTGCTGCGCCCGTGATTCCCGTCTTCGTAATAAGCCGTACGGCAGTAACTTCGCCATCGAAGGGCATCGCGCCTATAATCGCTGAATCATCCGCGCCTGCCGCAGATGCGGGCACCACCATCCGCAGGGTCTCAATCAGGGGTTGGCTCGAAAGGGGTTCCATCTATGCGTCCTCCTCGTCCTCGTCCTCGTCTTCGTCCTCGTCCTCGTCTTCGTCCTCGTCCTCGTCCTCGTCCTCGTCCTCGTCTTCGTCTTCGTCTTCGTCTTCGTCCGTGCGCTCCTGGACGGCCTCGATGAGCGCACCAAGAAAGCCCGACATTGTTTCGCTCACGTCCGCCACGGTCTCCTGCATCTGCGTCAATCCCGTCACCAGGCCACGTTCCGTCTCTTCGTCCAGGTTGAACGTGCGGGCCAGGTAGAGCAGGCCATCGGTGAACATCTCCCGAATCTGCTCCGGTTCCATCTGATCTGCAAGGGTGTGCAAGTCCGTCTTCATTTGTTCCCTCCGTATGGTTATGGGGCGATACCGGGGTCGGCACCGCCGGTTGCAATTCCCAGGGCCTCCGCTATCTGGTGCAGATACCACTGTTTGTGGTGCGCTCCGTCGGTGTGCAGCGCCGCCTGCACATAGCTGGCAAGCTGCTGCTGGCGGGTCTGTTCGCTCTGGGATGTCTCGTCAACGACCTGAAGATATCCCGCTATGGTCTCTCGATCTGCTTCGGTCATCGTGATGCCACCTCCACGCTGGTGAGATAGCGCCGCGCCAGGTAGTAAGCCAGGCGGCGCTGATACTGTTGCTCAATCTGGCTGCGGGAGAAAGACCCCCCGGCCCCGCTCACGTCGAAACTGCCGTGACTGACCAGGGCTGCCAGTTTTTCTTCCCAGATGGTGGCGGCAGCGCGGTTGAGGTCGTAGAGATATTCCGTGTCGTCCAACGCCTGGCTCCGGTTGATGATCCCGTCGTCGGTTTCGGTCACGGTCCGCGCTACCCGCACCTGGCTGGCTTCGATGATCGCCTCGATAGCGGCATCGGTATAGGTCTGCGCTTCGGGTTCTCCGGTTTTGCGCCGCACCGAAGCAATCATCTCCGCCGTAACGGTCATCGTTTACCCCGCCACATAGAGCAGACGCAGCGTCTTCGTGCCGTCGAAGGGGCCTGCCGCAGTGTAGAGATTCTTTTCCACCGCATCGGCGTCCACCGCCAGCGTTCCTGCATCGGTGCTGCCGTTGAAGGTGGCCTTGAGCAAGAAGTCGTCGTCGTCCAGGGTGTGCCAGAGACCCACCACGTTGGTGGTGCCCACGCTGATAGTGTTGCCGCTGGCGGCTCGTGCGGGCAGGGTAATCCTGGTCACACGAGCGAATGCCTTCGCTCCCGCTACGGCGCTGGAGCCACTCGCAGTGATGGTGTCGGTGATGGCCTGGTTGTTGGCGTTATAGCCCTCAACTACGACCTCCCCGGCAACGCTGGCGGCATTGCCCTTGACCAGCAGCACCCGCGGCACGTCCGGGTGCGTGATGATGCCATCCACCGCCGCCACTTCCGTGGTGGCTCCCTCTGCCAGCGTCGTGGCGGACAGAATGGCGGTGTTGGTGCCCAGGGCCGGGGCGCGCTCGTAGATGATGACGTGCCCCAGGCGGATTTTGCCGCCGAAGGTGCCCCTGGCCCATCGCTGTTCAACTCGGGCCGGATAGAAACTCATCGCAACCTCCTTAACTCGTCAACACGGCGAAGGGATAGCGCGTCACGTCGTCGTAGGTGGGCTTGATGCGATTGGGGGGATTGAGCACCTGCCAGGCCAGCCGCATCACCACGCGCATGCCGGTCATGTTCTGCTGGAACAGGTTGTAGACAATCTGCCCGGCCGCGTTGGAAATCACGCCGCTGGTCGTGATGGTGTAGGTGATGTCCTGCCGCACCGCCCAGACCAACTGGCGGAAGTCGCCGCTGACCAGCAGCCCCCTGGTGGGGTCTACGCTGCCGTTGTCCGGGAAGACCAGCGGCGTGCCATCCAGGTCGTAGACCTCATCGGCTCGTTTCTCAAAGATCCGATTGCCGTCGGCGTCGCGGGCACCCCGCAGGCGGGCCTTCATCGTGAGCGCCGCCACGTTGCCCGTCACCATGTAGCCGTTGGCTTCGACTTTGTTGAAGGTGCCGTCTTCACCCAGGGTGGCATCGTAGATGTCGGTCATCGTCACCAGAGAAACGGTCATTGAGGCTGCCGTCGCCGCTCTGACCAGGCCGTCCGGCCAGTCGCTGGAGGGTTTGGGCACGCCGGACATGCCGCCGTAGAGCACCATGCGATCAATGGCCTCACTGAAGGCGCTCTCGATGTCCGGGCGAATGGCGGTCCAGATGTCGTAGTCGGTGTCGTCCAGGACGGTGTTGGGGATGGCAATGACCGTTTCCAGGTCTTCCGCCACCAGTTCCTTCGTCGTCCAGGCCATATCCGCGGTCTCGGCCAGGCCCGTGTCTCCACTCACAAAGGCCGCCGTAGGCAGGGTCTTGATGATCGGGAGCTTGCGGACGCCACGAGGCATATCGGGAAGCTGCCGCGCCGTGGAAAGGACGAATGACCGTCGTCCAATGGAGTTCAGCATTTCGCGGCTAACCTCGTCGGGCATCAGCGCCTCGGTGTCGGTACGCGAAATCATGTTGTCATAGGCCATGAGAGAGATTCCTCCTCAATAAGCAAAAAGCGGTACTTCGCTCACCGAGGCATCTCGCCAGGGGGAAAGCGTGGGTCGGGGTGCATCTCGCACCGAGGTTGACGCCTCTCGCGTCAACCCCAGTGTAGCAAATATGAGCGCGACCGTCAAACTGAAGGGCAGCCGTCTGGCTGCCCTTCGGGAAGAAGAAGAGAAAGGGTGGAAAACAAGAGGTCTACGAGCGCCCGGAGGCACGGCGAATGACACTGGTCATGGTGGGGGCCACAACGGGCTGCTGCCCGGTGCCGCGGCCCGCGCTGGTGCGAACCTTCTGGGGAGCCTCGGGTTCAAACAGGTTGGGGTAATTATCCCGCAGCGCATCCCAGTCGGCAGTGCCGTCCGGCCCAAGCAAGCCATCATCCTTTGCGGCCAGGTACGCCAGGCGCACGCTGGCGCGGTGGACGCCCGCGCCCAGGGCGTGTTCGTAGAAGGTGGCGCGGGTGCTGGTTTCGGCGTAGGAGGAGGAAAGCTGCTCAAGCTGCTGGCGCAACTGACTGCCCTCCTCGGCATTGGCGGCGGCAGCCTTCAGTTCTTTCTCCATGCGCTTGCGTTCGCTCCGTTCGTTTCGCAGTGCGGTGCTGACGCCTGAAATGTGCAGCTCAACGAGCTGGCGCTGGTCATCTGGCAGGGTTGCCAGGAATGCCTCGAAGGTCGGTTCCGTGTCGTTTGTCTCGGCGGTCTCCTCGGCCTGGGCTGCGGTCTCCTCGGCCTGGGCTGCGGTCTCGGCCTGGGCTGCGGTCTCGGCCTGGCCTGCGGCATCGGTTTCGGTCTGGTCGTCGTGCATCGGGTGTTGCTCCTGCATGAGTTCGGCAACGATCTGCCGCACACGCTCTTCCGTGATCAAGTCGCTGGTGTCGGGCGCGTTGGGCGTGTCGGGCGCGTTGGGCGTGTCGGGCGCGTTGGGCGTGTCGGGCGTGTTGGGCACGTTGGG
>DAOTUF010000559.1:0-3841 GCA_034437495.1 Chloroflexaceae bacterium
GATAAAACTCCTTCCGGAAAAACCAGAGCCGAGTTTATTGCACCGGATCCTGGCGCAGCTCACGGGGATGGGGCGTATCCATCCGCTCCCTGCTGACCTGACCCCCAAATAATTGGCGAAGGTATTGACCAGAAGATACGCATTCGGGGTAATCCTACTCACTCCCTGCCCCTGGCTATCCACTGTGGGCCGGATGTGGTATCATATCTGTGGAGGGGAACCAGGGGAGCGTATTCGAGAACGGTATGAGTTCGGATTGAAACCAGTCTTGCGACAACGACAACCGGCGTGGCGCAGGCGCGTGGTGCGGCCTGCCACGGTCATAGTCATGCTGCTGTTTTTACCCCTGCTCCTGCTCACGGGAACCTGGGGGTGCCGTCCGTCCTCCCCCCCCCCCCCGACCGACTCTCCCCCCTCCCTGATGCTGGAAACCCCCGTCAACCAGCTTCCTCCCGTCGATGCCTTTGCCTGGAATGCGTGGGCGAACGGGAGTTCGTGGGCGGCCCTGGCGACCTGGGTGGCTGCGCTCTATGGCCTGACCCTGTTCGGTCTCCCCCTGGCTGTGGTCGTGTTTGGTCGGTGGCGGGACGCCGGGGTGGGGTGGGCGCGGCTGATTGGCCTGCTCCTGGTGGGCTACGCGGTCTGGCTCCCCACGAGTCTGGGTCTCTCGACCTATTCTCGGGGGGGAGTCCTGGGGGGCGTGGTCGGCGTGCTGGTCATAAACCTCGTGCTCGTCGGGCGGATGGGGGTGGGAACTTTCTGGGCGCGGCTCTGGCGCTGCCGCCGCCACATCCTGGCAGGAGAAGCCCTGTTCTTCGCGGGCTTTGCCCTGTTCGCCGGGGTTCGGGCGCTGAACCCGGACCTGTGGCACCCCATCTGGGGTGGCGAAAAGCCCATGGAGTTCGGCTTTCTCAATGCGATAGTGCGCAGCCCGGTGATGCCCCCCTACAGCCCCTTCTTCAGCGATGGGTATATAAACTACTACTACTACGGGTTCTACCTGGTTTCGCTGCCCATCAAGGCCACCGGTATCCACCCTGCGATAGCGTTCAACCTGGTGCTGCCCACGCTCTTTGCGCTGACGCTGGCAGGAGGGTATCACCTCGTACTCACCCTCACCGGGCGCATCCGCTATGGTCTGGCGGGGGCGCTGTTCCTGGCGGTGGTGGGCAACCTGGCAAGTGTCATTGAGATTGGCTGGTCGCGGGGGCTTGCGCCGGTCTGGTCAGCGCTCTTTGCCTCCTCAGACGCCTCGCTGTCGCTTCTGGAGCGGCTGGCAGACGTTGGCCCGCGCCTGGGCGACTGGTTTGTCGGGCCGAGCCGCGTCATCACCGAACCCTCCTTTACCATCAACGAGTTCCCTTTCTGGAGCTTCCTGTATGCCGACCTGCACCCCCACCTGATGGCGCTGCCCATCACGCTGCTGGCGATTGCGCTGGCCTATCAGCTTTTTCTGCGGGAGAGCGAACCACCCCACTCCCCCCCTGCCTCGCGCTCGTTTCTGCGCTCGTTGCTCCACCCCCCTGGAGGTCTCGCTCCCTTTGGCCTGACCGCGCTGACCCTCGGCGCACTGGCGGCAGCCAACTCGTGGGATTTTCCCACCTACACGCTGCTGGTGGGTGGGTCCCTGGTCGGGGCTGCGTGGCGGGTCCGACCAGGCCCGGCCCCGGAGCAGCACCAGACGGAGGGCGACACGCAGCGGTGGGGAAGCGTCCTCCGGTTTCGGCTCACCCGGCTCGGTCGCGCTGCCGTGCTCTCGGTGCTGCTGGCGGGGGCCGGGCTGCTGCTCTATCTGCCGTTCTTCACCCACTACCATGCCTTCGTCTCGGGCATCGGGTTCGTCCGCGATTGTACCTACCTCCGCGACTACCTGGTGCTGTACGGCTTGTTCCTGGCGGTGCTGGTGCCAGTGGTGGGGGGGGCCGTCTGGCGCTTTCTGTCGTGGTTTGCCAACCCCTCGCCCTACCGCCACCCCTCCTACGTGGTCTGGCTCTTCTCGTGGCTCGGGAAGCTCCTGCTGATCACCGGGCTGGTCGTCCTGTTCTGGCTGGCCGAGCCGCTGCCCAACCCCTCCCCCTTCCGCAGCATTCCGGGGCTGCACTTCTGGCTGGTCGCGCTGATAGCGACCGGGGGAGTGCTGCTGCTCTCGCGCCGCCTGGCCCCATCCACCTGGTTTCTCCTCCTCATGGCCGCGCTTGCCTGGGCCATCTCGCTTGGCACAGAAATCATCTTCATTCGCGACCACCTCCAGGGCGGTGATGCCTACCGCATGAATACGGTCTTCAAGTTTGGCATCCATATCTGGACGCTGCTTGCTCTGGCGTCGGCAGCCGCTCTGCCCCTGCTGCTGCGGGGGCTGCGCCGGGTGGGGCGAGGAGCGGTTCTGCTGGTCTGGTCTGCGCCCTCCCCACGTCGGCAGGCCACTGGCGGGGTGGTGGCCCGTGCTGCGGGACTGCTCCTCCTGGCTCCCCTGGTGATGATAGCCGCTGTCTTCCCGCTGGTCGGCACGCCCAGTCGCCTGGCGACCCGCTTTCCCGTCGAGACGGGGCCGACCCTGGATGGCCTTGCCTTCCTGCACGATGCCGAATTTACCTATGACGGGGTGCATGTGGACCTGCAACCCGACGCCCGGGCGATTGCCTGGCTGAATGAGCACATCCGCGGTACGCCGATTGTGGCGCAGTCGGGTCTGTGGTTCTACCGCACCTACGGTATCCGCGTGGCCGCCAACACCGGCCTTCCCACGATTGTCAGTTCGCTGCACGAGAGCGAGCAGCGCCACCCGGAGGCCGTCCGCAGGCGCGACCGGGATGTTGAAACCCTGTTCCGCACCGCTGACCGCACGACAGCGCTTGACATCCTGGATACCTACCGCGTGAACTACCTCTATGTGGGCAGTGTCGAGCGGGCATTCTACCCCCCCGAAGGGATACGCAAATTTGAAGGGATGGTCGGGATGTTCCTGGATGTTGCCTACCAGCAGGAGGGGGTGGTCATCTACCGCGTGCGCGGCGTCCCCTATGCCGGGGAAGAGCAGGAGGAAGGGACGGGGCGGGAGCTTCCCGACCCCGAAAACCGACCCACCTCAGCAGAACAGGATGAGCAGGACGAGCAGGACGAACTGAAAAAGTTGGAAGAACTGGAAGAACTGGTCGCCTCGGACCCGACCAGCAGCGCTCTGGCTATCGAACTGGCGCAGCGCTATATAGCCCTGAACCGCTATGACAGCGCGGTGGAGGTGCTCCAGCTTGCCGCAAGGTTTCAGCCGGACGATGTCTTTCTCCACCACGTGTGGGGGGACGCGCTGGAGCACCTGGGGCGGTATGATGAGGCCGACGCGGTCTTTGCGCACGCGGCCCGGACCCGCCCGACCTCGTTCAATTGGTATAAACTGGGCAGCGCCCGCTATCGGTGGGGGCGCTTCGACGAGGCGGAACAGGCATTGCTCAAGGCCATCACGACGGCCCCGGCGGAGCCTGCGGCCTACTACACCCTCGGCCTGCTCCAGTATCAGCAGGAGGACTACCAGGCCGCAACGAAATACCTTGAAATCTATCTGCGCGAGGCTCCCGACAATCAGTTTCAGGAAGACGCACACGACCTTCTGGATATGATGAACCATGACCATGACTATAATCCCTGATATTGCGCTCTGGTGGCTCACCGTTCAGGTGGTGGGGTTGGTAAGCCTGCCCATCACCACCTGCCTGTTCCGCACCCTCCCCGACCGCGGCTACGCCCTGAGCAAGAGCCTGGGGCTGCTGCTCATCTGCTATGGAGCCTGGGTGCTGGCCATGCTCGGTCTGGCTCCCTTCGGACGCCCGCTGCTGCTGGTTATGCT
>DAOTUF010000560.1:0-10500 GCA_034437495.1 Chloroflexaceae bacterium
TCTCCTCCATTACCGCCTCAATTGATGGCAAGGTGCGTTTCGAGCCGATGGGCAACCAGGGGTACGCCCGCGATGTGGGACTGCTCACCGTGCCGATGACCGCCCGCTTCCTCATCAACGATGGGCAGCATCGTCGGGCAGCAATAGAGGAGGCCCTGCGGGAAAACCCCGACCTGGGCGATGAAACCATCTCGGTCGTGTTCTTCATTGACACTGGCCTCGAACGCAGCCAGCAAATCTTTGCCGACCTGAACAAGCACGCCGTGCGCCCGACCCGCTCTATCGGTATCCTCTACGACCACCGCGACCCCTTTGCCCGCCTTGCGCTCAACCTGGTGGAAGTAGTCCCGATTTTCCGCGACTTCACTGAGACGGAGAAGACCACCATCTCGAACCGCAGCACCAAAATCTTCACCCTCAGCGCCATCTACCAGGCAACACAGGCGCTCCTGGGCAAGAAAAAGGGCCACCCCACCTCTGGGGATGACTTGGTGCTGGCGCAAAGCTACTGGACGCGCCTGGGGGACACCATTCCCGAATGGCGGCTGGCTATCCAACGGCAGGTAAGCGGCTTCAATCTGCGTACGCAGTATGTGCATTCGCACGGGGTGGTGCTCCACGCGCTTGGTATCGCAGGGCAGGCATTGATAGCAACCTACCCCGAATCCTGGCCGCAACGACTGGCACCGCTGGCTCAGGTGGACTGGCGCAGGACCAACACGAAGTTGTGGGAAGGACGCGCAATGCACCACGGCAAGATGAGCAAAGCCTGGTTCAACGTCAGCCTGACCGCCAGCACCATCAAGCAGACGCTTGGGCTGCCGCTTACGGACGAGGAAACGGCCCTGGAGCACCAGTCCAACGGCTCCTACCTGGAAAGGGAAGCAGGATGAGCAACCGCAACGGGCTACCAGCCGAAACCCACTCGATTTTTGACCACCGCTCTCTGGATGACCTCTATCGGGAGATACGTGAAGTCTACACTGCCAACCAGATGCCGTGGGTCATCGGCTATAGTGGTGGCAAAGATTCGACGGCCACGCTGCAACTGGTATGGTTTGCGCTGGCAACCTTGCCGCCTGACCAGCGGCACAAGCCGATCTATGTTATTGCATCGGATACGCTGGTTGAGACCCCCGTGATTGTGGACCACATCACGGGCACGTTGCGGCTCATCAACGAGGCAGCGCAGGCGCAGGAACTTCCCTTCACCGCGCAGAAAGTAACCCCTCAGATAAGCGACACCTTCTGGGTCAACCTGATCGGGCGGGGCTACCCCGCGCCAACGCAGCGCTTCCGCTGGTGTACCGAGCGCATGAAGATCAACCCTGCCAATCGCTTCATCCTCGACCGCGCCGCTGAATTTGGCGAGGTGGTGATGGTGCTTGGTGGGCGCAAGAGTGAGAGCAGCAGCCGCGCCCAGGTGATGACAAGCAAGCACGGCAGAATCACCGGCAGCCGCCTGAACCGTCACCATATCCTCACTCGCGCCTATGTCTACACCCCTATCGAAGATTTCACCACCGACGATGTGTGGGCCTATCTGCTGCAAATCGCCTCGCCCTGGGGAGGCGATAATCGCAGGCTCGCCACAATGTACCGCACGGCCTCCGCGGAATGCCCGCTGGTTGTGGATGACACCACGCCCTCGTGTGGCAACAGCCGCTTCGGATGCTGGACCTGCACAGTCGTGGAGCGGGACCGTTCGATGCAGGCCATGATTGACCGCGGTGAAGAGTGGATGCAACCCTTGCTCGAATTTCGCGACTTCCTGGCAGAAACGCAGGACCCCGCGGTCAAGCACCATTACCGCGAACACAAACGACGTACGGGGCAGGTATCCATCAAGGAGGGTAAGCTCATTCGCGGACCCTACCGCCTGGACTTCTGCAAGGAGATTTTGCGGAGGCTGCTCGACACGCAAAACCAGGTGCAGTCCCGTGGTCCCAACCCCTCTCTGGAACTCATTACCGAGGCAGAACTGCACGAGATTCGCCGCATCTGGCGCACGGAGCGGCAGGACTGGGACGACACCGTACCACAGATATATACCGAGATGACTGGTGCAAAGCTCGACTGGCTGCAAGATGACATTGGGGCCTTCAGCGCCGAGGAATACCGCATCCTCCACGAAGTCTGTCAGGCACACAAAGTTCCTACAGATATGGTTGCGCGGCTCCTGGAGCAAGAGCGGCAGATGCAGGGCATGCACCGGCGAGCAGGCATCTTCCAACGCATTGACGAAGTCCTTGGCGAAGAGTGGCGCGACGAAGAGACCATCCGGCGCGAACACCACCTGTCCCCGCTGACCGGATGAGAGACGGACCAAGCCTGACGCACGACACATCACGAGTGTTCCATGATTTTTACCCGCCTGACCATAACCAACTTCGGGGTCTATCGCGAAGCAAACGCGTTTGAACTGCGTCCCTCGTGGCACGAGAGCAATACCCACCCGGTCGTGCTCATCGAGGGGCAGAACGGCGCGGGCAAGACCACCATCCTGGAAGCGGTGCGGCTGTGTCTATATGGGCGCGGCGCACTGGGAGCACGGGTCAGCCGTACAGATTACGAAACGTTCATCCGCCAGCGGTTTCACCGCGGCGCGGAGCAGGCAGGCAGGCAATCTGCCAGCATCCGCCTGGAATTTGAACATACCCATGCCGGCATCCGCAGCATCTACGACGCGATGCGCTCCTGGCAGCTTGAGGGCAAGACACTGCACGAAAACGTGTTCATTGTCAAAGACGGGCAGGCGTTGCAGGAAATTGCCGCAGAACACTGGAACGACTTCTTGCGTGATCTCATCCCGCCGGGCGTGGCCGACCTCTTCTTCTTCGATGGCGAGAAAATCCAGGCGCTTGCTGACGAAACCACCAGCACCGGCGCACTGGAGACCGCTATGCGCGGACTGCTCAATCTCGACCTGGTCGGGCGGTTGCGCTCCGACCTGGGGGTCTACCTGCGCCAGAAGCAGCGGCAGGACCGTTCCCACCTGGAACGCCAGTTTGAGGCGGCCCGGCAAGCCTACGATGCTGCCGATGAGCAGTGCCGGGCCCGCAAACAGGACCTGGCCGGACTGCAAACGCGCCTGGATCGCACGTTGAACCAGCTTGAAAAAGCCCGCCAGTCCCTCTTGCGGGAGGGGGCCGGGTTCGTTCAGCGCCGCGATGCCCTGGAGCAGCGCCAGAAAGAAGTTGAGCACGAGCTTGAAGAAACCCGCGCCGCTATCCGCGAGCTTGCGAATGGGTTGCTGCCCTTTGCCATGGCCGCCGCGTGGTGTGTGCGTCTGCACGAACGGTTGGCACAGGAGCGCACTGCGGAACAGGATGACATTGCCCACGAGACGCGGCGGACGCTGGCCGCGCAGGTTGCAGCGACCTTGCTGGACGCCACCTTTCAGCAGGAAACTGCTCCAAACGTTCCTGCACAGGATTGGACGCACATTGCCAGCCGGGTGCAAACGCTCATCCAACCGCCTGACAATGGGAGTACTGTAGAGATACGCCATCCCCTCTCGGCGCACGACCGCGCCACGCTGACCCGCTGGATTGAAACCGCAACCCGCCAGGTTCCGCAGCGGCTCCACGTTCTTACCCACAAACTGGAACAGCTTGAGCACGAGCAAAGCGAACTGGTGCAGGCATTCCGCCAGATACCTGACCCCGCAGTCGTGTCCCCACTAATTGACGAGTTTAACCAACTTGCCGAAGAGAAAGGCCGCTTGCAGGAGCAGAGGGCGCAGACCAGGCAGGCGGTGCGGCACGAAGAGATACGGCGTGCGGAATGTGAACGCCAGTTGAAGAAGGTTGAGCGTGAGCTTGCGTCGTCGGACCGGCTCGACCGGCGGGTAGCGATGGCGGCAAAATCGCAACTGGTGCTGGATGACTACCTGGAGGAGATGAAAACCATCAAGATTGAGCAGCTTGAACACGAGGTAGCGCGGTTCTTCAACCTGCTGTGCCACAAGCAAACGCTCGTGCGCGAGGTGCGTATAGACCCGCAGCACTCAACGGTGATGCTCTACGGCCCCAACCGTACCCCCATCCCAACCTCGGAACTATCGGCAGGCGAAAAGCAATTGTACGCAATGTCGCTGCTGTGGGCACTGCGTTCGGTTTCGGGGCGGGCCTTCCCCGTCATCGTAGACACCCCGATGGGACGGCTCGATAGTGAGCATCGTCACGCAATATTGACCCGCTTTTTCCCCCAGGCAGCACACCAGGTGGTGTTGCTGGCGACAGATACGGAGGTGGACGCGGCAGCTTTTGCTACCTTGCAGCCAGCCATGTCACACTGCTACCGGTTGGAATTCAACCAGGACCTGGCGTGTACCGAGGTGCAGCGCAAGGAGATCGTCGTGCCGGAGGGCGAGGAAGCGGTGGAGGTGGCGGCATGAAGCTGACCCGCCTGCGAGTGTGCAAAGAGGCAGACCAGCGATTGAGCCATTTGAAAGCAAAAACGGGATTGAATCCCAATCTGCTGTGCCGCATCGGGTTTTGCCTCTCGATGAATGACCCGACGGTGCCCACCCCGGCCTCCTATCCCCCCGATGGCGAGAAGGAAATCAACCGCTACACGCTGACGGGTGAGTGGGATTTGCTGTTTGTGGCGCTGCTGCGTGAACGGTGCGTCCAGGACGACCCCGACGAACATACTCCCCTGGAGGAGCATTTCCGAGCACACGTCAATCGGGGGGTGCTGGAATTGTTTCATCGCGTCAAGAGCCTGGCCGACTTTGACCGGCTGGTGCGCGAGCAGATGGGCAAGAGCAGCACACTGGTTGTCCAGGCAGGAGGAGACGAAGCCGATGGCGAAATCCAGGCTGATCTATCTTGACCACCACGCCACCACGCCCGTAGACCCGCGGGTGCTGGAGGCCATGCTGCCCTATTTCACCGAGAGTTTCGGCAATGCGGCGAGCGTGGACCACGAGGCCGGGCATCTTGCGAACCAGGCAGTGGAACGCGTACGGGAGCAGTGTGCCAGAGTGCTCCATGCGCGACCAGAGGAGATCATTTTCACCAGCGGTGCAACCGAGTCGGACAACATTGCGCTGTTGGGTGTGGCTGAGCGCTATGCCGACCGGGGCGACCATATCATCACCTGCGTGACGGAGCACAAGGCGGTGCTGGACTGTTGTGCGCGGCTGGAACGGCAGGGCAAGCGCGTCACCTACCTGCTGGTTGACCAGCATGGCCTGGTTGACCCCGACGCGGTGTGCCAGGCCATAACCCCGCAAACCATCCTTATTTCTGTTATGTTCGCCAACAACGAGATTGGGACGATAGCGCCGATAGCGGAGATAGGCACGATTGCCCGCGAGCATGGGGTGTTCTTCCACACCGATGCGGCACAGGCAGTCGGGCACGTGCCGGTAGACGTGGAAGCGATGAACATTGACCTGCTCTCGTTTTCGGCCCACAAAATGTACGGGCCAAAGGGCATCGGGGGGCTGTATGTGCGGGGTCGGAAACAACCCGTGAGACCAGCGGCAGTTATCTATGGCGGCGGGCATGAGCGCGGGTTTCGCTCTGGCACGCTCAACGTCCCCGGTATTGTTGGGATGGGCACGGCGCTGGAGGTTGCCGCGCAGCAGATGCAGCGCGATGCGGAGCAGTACCGTGCCTGGACGCAGCACATGCTTGAGCACTTCCGCGAACGCCTGGGCGAAGAGAACGTTATGCTCAACGGCCACCCGACGCAGCGGTTGCCCCACAACCTGAACGTGTCTATCCGGGGGGTAGAGAGCAAGTCGCTGGTGGTACAATTGAAAGATATCGCCGTCTCCACTGGCTCCGCCTGCACGACGGCTGCGGTGGAGCCGTCGCACGTCATTCTGGCGCTTGGCTTTGGGGAGGAGCGGGCGCACAGCGCGATACGCATTGGCGTGGGGCGGGGGAATACGGCGGAGGAGATACGGACCTCTCAGGAGCGCATCATACAGGCTATCCAGCGGCTCCGTCGTCTGGCGGGGTAGCACAACAGGAGCGGTCTCCTGCATGGATGCCCCTGGTATATGGCAGATTTCATATTATAATGGGGCTAGAGTTGAAGGACGTTTGAACCTCTGTGGTTCAGGAATAGGTGATATCATGCACCATATCAGCGATCTGCAACTGAGCCAGTTTCGTGGTTTGCAAAACGTGTGCCTCTCAGGTCTGGGACAGATCAATCTATTGATTGGCGGGAATAATTCTGGCAAGACCAGCGTCCTTGAAGCCATTGCCATCTTCTGCCGCCCCCTTGACCCCTGGGAGTGGATCAGGGCAGCCCGCAGCCGCGAGATACAATCCTCACGAACCCCGATAGGGGAAGCACTCAAATGGTTGTTTCCCCAGTCAGAGGATGCTTTTTCAAATGGTTTTTACCAGGGGAGCATTGGTATGTCGGGGACTGGCTCCTTTCCCGTCCGAGACGTTACGGCAACCCTGCGAGAATTTCTCATCGAGCGCCACCAGCGAGATGATGAAGAGGTCATCGGAGAACCAGTGCGTGGTGCTGATTTGACACTCCAGGCCAGGATAGCATCACAACAACACGCACTGGCCCCCCCCGATGTGCTTACCGAGACCTTTCGATTTCAAGAAGATGAGCGTTTTGCTCAACGACCACAAAGCAACCGTCCCATGCTGGCGGTGAATACCATTTCTCCACAAGCGCATCGGGTCGAACCATTCCAGATACATCGGTTGTCTGAAACTGCTCTTCAGGAACTGGATTCCTCTGCCGTCTCAATCTTGCAGATGTTTGACCCTGGGGTTGAAGATATAGAAATATGGTCGCAATCGGGAATCCGTCCAACCCTCTATATCAGGCACCGTCAGTTCGGGTTGGCACCGCTCAGTTCGTTTGGCGATGGGATGCGGCGCATCCTGTTGATGGCAACAACGATACCCCTTTGCCAGAATGGGGTATTGCTGATTGACGAACTCGAAACCGCAATACACACCCAGGTGCTTGAAAAGGCGTTTGACTGGCTGATACAGCACTGTGTTCAGCACCATATCCAGATGGTTGCGACAACCCACAGCCTGGAGACCCTGGATGCGGTGTTAGGGGTGAGCAGGGAGCCAATAGATCTGGTGGTCTATCGGTTGGAGCGGGAAGCCCACCAGACTACGGCGACGGCGCTTGACAAACCATTACTGACCATGCTGCGTCAGGAACTGGGGCAGGAGGTACGCTGGTGAGATATGCGCTGCTCGCGGCTGAAGGATCTCACGACCAGGCAGCTATTGGCAGATTGCTTGAGCTTGCAGGAATGCAGCGTTTTGACGGCAAACCGCACAACCTCGACCCCTTCTGGCAAAAATGTGTTCCCGTGTATCCCTCCCCTCACCAGCGCTTGTATGTGCGGTTGGATATGCCTTCGATTTATCAAACGGAAGAGCTTTCTGTCGCAGTGTATCAGGGCGAAGGTACCAATCTGGTCAGCAAGTTGAAAGCGATCCTCATCAATCACAAACCGTACCAGGAGGACCTTGACGCCTTCGGGATGATCGTAGATGCTGACACCAGGGCACCGGATGAGGTAGCAAAAAAAGTTGTTCCTGAATTCCGCCCCTTTTTCCCTGACTTTTCGGAAGGACCTGGTGAGGTTTCGGGTCATCAACCGCGGACCGGGCTGTATATCCTTCCGGACAACGCCAATCAAGGCACCCTGGACACCTTGCTTGTCAAGTGTGCCGGTATTGTCTATGCTGATCTCAAGACGGCAGCGGAAGCCTATCTATCGCAGGTTGATGGGCAATATAAGTCCCGCTGGCGTCCTTTTGACGAGCCAAAAGCGCTGGTGGCAACGGTCACCAGTGTCTTGAAGCCTGGCTTAACCAATACGGCCAGCATTGCCCAGAATGACTGGATTTGTGAGCGGAGTGTGGCCGGCATTGCTGAGTTGGCTTCTCTCAGACGATTTTTGGGGCAGCTTCTTGAAGGCTCTCTTTCTTCAGCTCCGTAATCCTCGCACCAACTCCACCAGATTCCACAGCGGTTGCCCAGGCTCATCCTGAATCTGGGCTTTCAATCCCTGTATGCCTGCATTGGCATACTCCTCAGCAATCTGCAAAATCTCCTCCTGATTGCCGAGCACCTGGATGTCCCCCGTCTCTGCAATTGCAATCGCCTTCAGGATAGGTTCATCCACCTGTTCCGAGAATTGCGTCCAGTGGAAAATCTGCTTCTTGCCGCTGCTGAGTGGCCTGCGCTGCCCCCGACGATACCCCAGGCACACCGCCAGCATAAAGATATCTTTCATTGTGCGGAACGGGCACCGTTCCGGGTCATCCGTGCTTTCCGAAAGTTGCTTGTAGAAGTCGTGATGGACATGTTCAATGCTTGCCCGCAATGCAAGACGGGTTCCCGTATCGGTCACTGGCGCACCTCCTCAATCGTCGTGCAACTTGTGTCGCGGTCGAATTTCAGCATATACTCAGCACCAATGGAGGGTTTCAAGTTTTCAAGTGCCTGGCCGCGCAATTCCTCATCCGTCACGAACAACACCAGTTGGCTCGCCAGTTTCGGCATATTCGCTGTGATACGCTCACGGTGAGCCGAAGAGAGCCGACCAAACGGCGTATCCATCACCAGCGGCGCTTCGCGCTCGGCCACCTGCGCCATTCCCGTGATGAACGACAGGCTCAACACCTGGCGCTCCCCTGCTGACAGTTCGGGGCGGGCAGGCAGGCCATAGCGATCTATGACCTCAAGCTGATAGTCTGCCGTCAGCCGCACATCACTGAAATGCTCGCCCTTCCACGCCAGTTTGTGGAAAATCTCGCGTGTCTGGGCTTCAATTTGCTGGCGCTTGTGCTCTGCGAATGTCTCGTAGACCCGTCCAATGGCATCCGATGACTGCTGCGCCAGTTCAATTTTGCGACTCAGCAGTTGCTCGCGGTCTTCGGCTTTGCGGGCCCTGGCAATACGGCGTTCCAGGTCAACAATTTCCTTCTTCACCGCTTCAAGCTGCAACTCAATTCGCGCCTGGTCAGTATGGTCGTTGTCTATGTCCATCTGATAGGTATCGCGCTGGCGGGCCAGGTCACTCACCTCCACCTGTTGCGAGTCTTTCATCTGGCGTTCCACGTCGTCGCGTACCGCATGGAGACGGGTTAAAGCGTCCTCCAGCCGTGTTTTCTCGCTCATCGCTGTGTTCAGGTCGGCCAGCAATTGCAGGGCCCGGTTCCCAAGCGACTGCAAACTGCCACTGGTCGTTAGCACCTCGTTTTCCAGCGTGGTCGGTAGCGAATTTCCCATCAGGCGGTTCAGATGGTGATGAGCCTCATCATGTTCGGCAAAGGAGCGACCACAGATGCATACCTTGCGGTCAAGCAGGTCTTGCAAAAACTGCTGGCGGATGTTGCTTGGTATCTCTCCTCGCTGGCGCTTCTCGTCGAGAATTGCTTTCGCCTTTGTCAGCGCCCCTTCGATAAGCACCAGATAGCCCTGACTTGCCATCTCACGGATGCGTCCCGTCAGGCCCCGAAACTCGTGCTGGCGCTCCTGCATCTGCTCGGTGTAGAGATCATATTGCTTTTGTTGTGCCTGTACCGCTTCTAGTTCGCGCAACTTCTGGTTAATGCTTTCGATATGCCGCTGTGCCGCAGCCATCTCGTCCTTCAATTCCTTCTGCCGCTTCAGTAAGCCTTCTTCTCTTTGACGAGCCTCCTCATCCTGAGTGACCAGGCTCTTGAGTTCGCCACTGGCAAGCCCCCTGAGTTCGCTGCGGAGATCCTTAGCCACCTTCGCCAGATGATCTTGAGCGCGGCTGAGTATCTCCAGGCTGAGTACCTGGTAAACTGAAAAGCGCACCTCGTCCGCTGCTTCGGGACGGGCAAAATGCTCAATCTTCTCCCCATCGAAAAGGAAATAGGTGCGAACGTTGACCGGCAGAATGGCGTTCATCGTGCCGATGGGGTTGTCTATGCGCCGTGAACGACCATCGGGCGAAGTGCAGGCAAGGACAAATTCCACGTCTCGCTGCTCTTTCACACTGCCATCGGTCTGTTTGATACCTTTGAGTTGACGGGAGGCAACGTAACGTTGTCCCTCATGCAAGAATGTCACCACCACTTTGGAGATAACCTCCTCGTCCGTCTGGGCCCGGCGCACTGCCTCCTTGCTGATGATCTGCCCGATGTTGTCGGCCCCCTCACCGTACAGGCACCAGTTGATAGCGGTGAAGAACGACGTTTTGCCCGCGCCGTTGACGCCATGAAAAACGGTGACATTGCGCTCTTTATCCTGGGTGAACTGCACGCACTGCTGACCAAAATACTGACGAAAGTTGGTCAGGATGACCCGTTCAATTTTCATCTCCTCCACCCTTCTTCATCGTGTCACGAGCTACCCGGTCAAGCACCTCAAGGATTGGATCCTTGAAACGCGGTCGTTCAAGATGGATATTTTCCTGCTCGATTTCCAGCACCGCTGCAATCACCTCACGCACATCGTGGTCACATTCGGCAAACAGAGCCAGTATTTGCTGTTGGAGTCTCGACA
>DAOTUF010000561.1:0-14103 GCA_034437495.1 Chloroflexaceae bacterium
GGTGTTCGAAGCTTCGCCCTCCCCCGGCTGGCAGGTGAGGCGAGCGAGGATGTGGATTGTCACCACGTCCTCATCAAACAGCCGCTCAATGGTCACGACCACCGTATTCCCCTCCCTTGTCAGGTCCCCCCAACTCGTCGTCGCATTGACGATGGAGAAACAGGTATGGAGCGTGTCCCGAACGACCACGTTGTCCGAGCGTCCATCTTCGTTCGTCACGGTGAGCAGAAAGTCCACGGTGTCTCCGATACCAACTTCGCCCCGGTCCATGCTCTTGGCAATCGCCACATTCCCTTCCCTGGAACTTCCTCCTCCTCCGCCGCCCCCACCAGACGGGGGAGAGGTGGGTTCCTCAACGGGAGGGGAAGTCGGTTCCTCAACGGGAGGGGAGGTGGGTTCCTCAACCGGTGGGGAAGTCGGGTCTTCGCCGGGCGGGGAGGTCGGGTCTTCGCCGGGCGGGGAGGTCGGGTCTTCGCCCGGCGGGGAGGTCGGGTCTTCACCGGGAGGCGAGGTCGGGTCTTCACCGGGAGGGGAGGTCGGGTCTTCGCCGGGAGGCGAGGTCGGTTCCTCCGCAGGCGGCGTCAGCACCGCGGGGACGTGGTTCGCAGTCCGTGGCTGCTCGCGCATCGCCTGCACCAGCGATGGGACCGTCACCAGGACCATAAGGAGTGCTCCAACCAGGAGCAGGCTGAGCGACATTCCTCTTCTCGTATTCATGGTCGGATCTGTTGCCTCTCTTTCTCGCTATGACTTTTATGGCTTCATGTCGTAGAGATTGTACCGATATCTGCTCGTCTGGTCAATCGGACGGTGCCTCAGCAGACTGGCACCCACCTGCAAACAGAAGCACGGGAACTGGTTGATTCCCGTGCTTCCGCTGAGACCATTTACTGGCTACCGCATGACCAGCGGGAGGAAGACCTGCCTCTGCCCACTGCTCAACCGGGTGGTCGTTGCTGGCCCATATTCATGGATATCTCCATCAACTTCCATCTCTTGCAGCCAGTAGGTATAGGTGGGGCCCTCCACAGCCGTCGTATCCGTCCAGGTGTAGGTTGCCCCGCCGGTGCTGCGCCCCTTCGACGGTATCAGGTCGGTCGTGACCCGCTCCGCACTGGCGCGGCGGCCATCGCTGCTGCGCCAGAGCAAGAAGCCCCACGTATCCAGCTCCAACCCCGTCCTCCAGCGCACGACAATGCCCTCTGACCGCCGGGTCGCGGTGAAGGAGAGCAGTTCGATAGCCGACGGCTCCGGTATGGCGGTCACAGCCGCATCGCTGGCGTCGCTGGCCGTATTCCCGAAGCGGTCCGTTGCCCCGCTCACGGTGGCCGTGTTGCGAACATCCTCTTCGGATGTTTCATCCGTCAGGCGGAAGACCGTCTCGATCCGGTAGACCGCGCCGGGCTGCATATCACCATAGATGGTCGTCAGGTCGTTCCACCCGATGACCCCGGCCTCATTGTCCACCATATCGGCAAACGGGCTGCCGCCAATGTACTCAATGGGGCCGAAGAAGTGGTCCACGATGGGCAGCACTTCCAGCACACTCGGCCCGGTGTTCGTCATGGTGATAGTGAAGGTGATAACCCCGTTGGTGAAGCCCGGCGGCCTGACATGCTTCGTCACCCGGACCGACGGGTCTTCCACCGCCAGGGTCACATCATCCGTATCGAAGACTGACCCGGTGGTGTGAACCCCCTCCGCCGTGGCGGTATTGACATACTGCCCCACCTCGGACGGCACCTCGGCCAGGAACGTGACCCGCACGCGCTGCCGCGGAGCCAGACCAGCCCCCTGCGTCACATCCGACCAGACGAGCACCTGCCCCTTCACCGATGGTTCGAAGAGGTTGCTGCTCCCTGGAATGTAGCTCAGGCCGTCGTCCAGCGTGTCGGTCAGCACCACCGGCGACAGCATCACCGTGTAGCCCGTGTTCGTGATGTCAATGGTGTAGGTCACGACCTGGTTCGGAACGATGCGGGCCACGCTGACCGTCTTGTAAAGGTCAATGGCTGGCCTGCGGTGTTCCTCCAGGTTCACGAAGCCAAAATCGATGGCCAGGTTCGTGTTGGGGTCGTCGTCGCCATCGTTCGCTGGCTCGCTGCCCGGCCAGAATGACACCGCCCAACTCACCGCCCCGTGTCCGTCGAAGGGATAGCCATTGTCGTCGTGGTCTACGTCGTCGTCCGGGTCGGGCGCGGCTCCTTCCACCTCGTTGCCCTGACTGCTGGTCATCCCATAGAGCACCCCGCCGTCAGCGAAGTTCTCCGGGTCAATCTGCACGACATAGTCGCCAGCCGGCAGGTGCTCGAAGCGATAGATACCCGGTTCCCCGTCGCTGGTGGCGCTGACGGTGCTGGCCACAAAACTATCCACGCCGGGCGTGTAGGCTCCGTTGCCGTCGGTGTCGCGGTAGAGATTGACCCGCACTCCGTCAATTCCCCGTTCTCCCTCGCCCGGCTCATAGGTGCCGTCGTTGTCCAGGTCGTTCCAGATGCGGTTCCCGATGGTCAGCAGCGGGTAGAACCCGAAGTCCACCGTCAGGTTGCTTTCCGCATCCTCGTCGCCATCGTTCACCGGCTCGGTGCCCGGCCAGAGCGTCACAGCGCGGCTGACAATGTGCTCCTTCTGACACAGGTCGCCGTTGTCGTCGTGGTCCACATCGTCGTCCGGGTCGGGCGCGGTGCCGTCGGCCAGGTCATTCCCGGTGCTGTTGGTTAGCCCATAGAGCGGCCCGCCCTCTTCGTAGTTGGCCTGGTCAATCCGCACCAGGTAGTCACCCACGGGCAGGTCATCGAAGCGGTAGAAGCCCGCCTGTCCACCTACCGTCGCAGTCGTGGTTGCCATAAGGAACGCATCCACGCCCGGGGTGCAGAACCCGCTGCCGTCGGTGTCACGGTAGAGGTTGACCACCACCCCGTCAATGCCCGTTTCGCCGCTATCTGGCTCATACAGGCCGTCGTTGTCCAGGTCGAGCCAGACCAGGTTGCCCAGGCTCAGCAGCGGGTAGAACCCGAAATCTACGCTCAGGTTGGTGTTGGGGTTGTCGTCGCCGTCGTCGGTTGGCTCAGTGCCGCCCGCCAGCGTGACGGGGTGGCTCACCACGCCCTCGTCCTCCTGGGGCACCCCGTTGTCGTCGTCGTTGCGGTCGTCGTCCGGGTCGGGAGCCGTGCCGTCTACATCGTTGCCCGTGCTGCTGGCAAGCCCCTGGAGCACCCCGCCCTCCGCAAAGTTGGAGGGGTCTATCTGCACGAGATAGTCACCGGGTGCGAGGTTGTCGAAGTGGTAGATGCCCGGCCCCTGGTCGGTCGTCGCGGTGGTACTGCTGGCAATCAGCGTGTCCACCCCGGGCGTATACCCGCCGCTGCCGTCCTCGTCGCGGTAGAGGTTGACCAGCACCCCGTCAATGCCCGTTTCGCCGCTTTCTGGCTCATACAGGCCGTCGTTGTCCAGGTCGTTCCACACCCGGTCGCCCAGGTGCAGCGTGCTGACCACCCCCGCGTCCCAGGTGAGGTCCTGGTCGCCCGCCTCATACTCGCGAAGCGGGGTTCGTCCGCTCACCGGGTCAGCGTCGCTGTCGGTGGCCGGGTCGTCCCCCTGGTTCTGCGTGGTAAACAGGTAGGTTTCGGGCAGGATGAACCGCACCGAGTAGCTCCCCGGCACCAGGCCATTGAACCCGTAGTGTCCATTGACGTCGGTCGTCGTCGTGTCTATCAGCGTGTCGGTGCTATCGTAGAGTTCGACGGTCACGCCTTCAACCCCGAACTCCCCTTCATCTTGCAGGCCGTTGCGGTTCTCATCGAGCCACACGAAGTCGCCCAGGGAGACCAGCGGGTAGAAGCCGAAATCGACCGTCAGGTTGCTCTGACTATCCTCGTCACCGTCGTTCGTCGGCTCATCCTGGTAGGAGAGCGTCACGGCCTGGCTGAGCACGCCCTGCCCCTCCTGCGGGTCGCCGTTGTCGTCGTGGTCGGCGTCGTTGTCCGGGTCGGGGGTTGGCTCGTTGCCCGTGCTGCTGGCAAAATGGCGCAGCACGCCGTCTTCCCCGAAGTTCGCCGGGTCAACCTGCACCACGTAGTCACCAGCTTCCAGGTCATCGAAGCGGTAGAAACCCGCCACGTTGTCCCGGGTGCGGGTGGTGGTCGTTTTCAGCAGTTCATCCACGCCCGGCGTGTAGGCCCCATTCCCGTCGGTGTCGCGGTAGAGATTGACATCCACGCCGTTGATGCCGTTCTCGCCATTCTCCGGCTCATAGAGACCGTCGTTGTCCAGGTCGTTCCAGATACGGTTGCCCAGGCTCAGCAGCGGGTAGAAGCCGAAGTCCACCGTCAGGTTGGTGGTATTGTCGGGGTCGCCATCGTCGGTTGGCTCGCTGCCCGCCGTGAGCGTCACGGCCTGGCTCACTACCCCGTGCCCGTCCTCTGGCGTCCCGTTGTCATCGTCGTTGCGGTCGTCGTCCGGGTCGGGAGCCGTGCCATCCACGTCGTTGCCCGTGCTGCTGGCAAACTGGCGCAGGACGCCGGTGTCTCCGAAGTTCCCGGGGTCAATCTGGACGATATAGTCCCCAACGGGAAGTTCGTCAAATTCGTAATACCCGGGCACGCCCTCCCTGCTCGTGCTGGTGGTCGAGTCCACGATTTCGTCCACGCCGGGCGTGTAGACCCCGTTCTCATCGGTGTCGCGGTAGAGGTTGACCCGCACGCCATCTATGCCCGTTTCGCCGTTCTCTGGCTCATACAGACCGTCGTTGTCCAGGTCATTCCAGAGGTAGTTGCCGAGCGTGAGCAGCGGGTAGAACCCGAAGTCCACCGTCAGGTTCGTGAAGGCGTCGGTGTCGCCATCGTCGGTCGGCTCGCCGCCGAGCGTGAGCGTCACGGCCTGGCTGAGCACCCCGTGCCCGTCCTGCGGGTCGCCATTATCATCGTGGTCGGCGTCGTCGTCCGGGTCGGGGGTTGGCTCGTTGCCCGTGCTGCTGGCAAGCCCGTCCAGGGCCGGGTTGGTGGGGTCAATCTGCACCACATAGTCCCCAGGCATGAGCCGCTCGAAGAGGTAGTAGCCTGGCTCATCCTCGTGCGTTTCGGTGGTGGTGCTGGCGATGAACTCGTCCGTTTCGGGCGTGTACACGCCGTTCCCGTCCACGTCCTGGTAGAGGTTGACCCGCACATCGTTGATGCCCACCTCGCCGTCGTCCGGCTCATAGCGGCCATCGTTGTCCAGGTCTTCCCAGACGCGGTTGCCCAGGCTCAGCAGGCGGAAGACCCCGAAGTCCACCGTCAGGTTGCTGTCGCGGTCAATCGCAATGCCCGACCCGAGAGGTCCTATGTCATACTCCAGGGTCGGCTCGCTGTCGTACAACAGGTTCACGAAGCCGCTCTGGATGGCTCCGCCGCTTTGCAGGATGCCTTCAATCGTACCGTTGTCGTCCAGGTCGTCGGGGTCGCTGTCTACGTCCGTGGCTGGCTCGTAGGGGCCGGTCAGGGCATCGTTGGTTCCGATGCTGCTGGTGTAGCCCTTCAGCACACCCGTCCCGATAAAGTTCTCCTCCGCCAGTTCGACCAGGTAGACGCCGGGGCGCAGATAGTCGAACAGGTAGAAGCCGCTGTCGTTGGTCATGGTGGTGAGGATGGGAATGGTCTCGCCGCCCTCAATGACCTCGTTGCCGTCGCCGTCGCGGTAGAGATGCACGATAACGTCACTGATACCGTGCTCGTCGGGGTCCATCTCGCCGTTGTTGTTGCGGTCGTGCCAGACGCGGTTGCCCAGGCTCATCGGCCTGAACATACCGAAGTCCACCGTCAGGTTGCTGTTGTTGTCGCTGGCACTGCCGGTCCCCTGCGGTCCCAGGTCACTTTCGCCCACCGGCTCTTCGCCAATGTCCAGACCCACCACCGTGGTGCGGATAACGCCATCGCTCCCCAGGGTGCCGCTCGTCGTGCCGTTATCGTCGCGGTCGGTTTCGTTCGTGTCGGCGTTGGGGGCCGGCTCGAAGGGTCCCGTTTCTGAACCTGTCTGGCCGGTGCTGCTCACGTAGTGCTCCAGCGGTTCGCCCTCCTCGAAGTTCTCCGCGTCGAGTTCGACCAGGTAGACCCCCGGCAGCAGGTGGTCAAACAGGTAGTAGCCACCATCGCGGGTTCTGGTGCTGTCGACCGGGGTGGTTTCCCCGCCGGTCAACTGCCCGTCCCCGTTGACGTCGTGGTAGAGGTTGACCAGGACTTCATCAATGCCTGTCTCGCCCAGGTCCATGATACCGTTGTTGTTCTTGTCGTTCCAGACGCGGTTGCCGATGTTGAAGGGGCGGAGGATACCAAAGTCCACCGTCAGGTTGCTGTTCCAATCAAGCGCGTTGCCCGACCCGTCCGGCCCCAGGTCTTCTTCTCCGTCCGGCTCATCGTCGTGGGCCAGGGTGACGGGGGCACTACGGACGCGTCCTTCCTCGTCCCGGGTGCCGTTGTCGTCTTCGTCTTCGTTGGTGTCGGGGTCGGGGGCGGGTTCGTAGGGTCCAACCTCGTCGTCCGCACCGGTGCTGCTGATATGGCCTATCAGCACGCCACCCGCCACGAAGTTCACCACGTCTACTTCCAGGATGTAGTCCCCCGGGAGCAGGTTGTCGAACAAGTAGTAGCCGTTCTCGTCGGTGGTGGTCCGGGCCATCGGCTCGGTCTCGTCGCCGGTCAGTTCCCCATCCTTGTCAACATCCATGTAGAGGTTTACGGCCACCTCACTGATGCCCAACTCCTCCGGGATATCCTCGTCTATGACGCCATTGTTGTTGTGGTCATACCAGACGCGGTTGCCCAGGCTCAGCGGTTGGAAGAGGCCAAAGTCCACCGTCAGGTTGCTGTTGTCGTCGTCGGCGCTGCCGGCCCCGTCGGGTCCCTCGTCCGTATCCGGGTCGGGTTCGTTCTCTGGCTCGTCGCGGTTCGAGAGCGTCACCATGGTGCTGCTGATGCTGCCCGTGCTGCTCCCCAGAACACCGCCAATGGTGCCGTTGTCGTCGCTATCCTGCTCCACTCCCTCCGGGGCCGGGTCGGGGTCGGGGGCGGGTTCGTAGGGGCCGCTGGTCGCGCCATTTTCGCCCGTGCTGCTCGTGTAGCCCACCAGCATTCCCTCATCGTCCATGCTGAAGTTGATCGGGTCCAGTTCGACCAGGTAGTTGCCCTCCAGCAGGTAGTCAAAGAGGTAGTAGCCATCTTCGTTAGTCCACTGGGTGCGTATCGGCTCCGTCTCGCCGTCATTCAGGTAGCCGTTGCCGTCGGCATCGTGGTAGAGGTTGACCAGCACCGAGGAAAGACCCTCTTCGCCCTCGTCAAGAATGCCGTTGTTGTTCTCGTCGTGCCAGACGCGGTTGCCCAGGCTGAAGGGGCGCAGCACGCCAAAGTCCACGGTCAGGTTGCTGTTGATGTTGCTGGCATTGCCCGACCCGTCCGTCCCCTCATCGTCTTCGTCGGTCGGCTCGCTGTCGTAGGTCAGCGTCACCATGGTGCTGCTGATGCTGCCCGTGCTGCCCAGGGTGCCGCCAATGGTCCCGTTGTCGTTGCTATCCTCCCCGTCATCCGTGTTGGGGTCGCCGGGGTCGGGGTCGGGGGCGGGTTCGTTGGGGCCGGTCTGTTCACCCTCGGTGCCGGTGCTGCTCGTGAAGCCTTCCAGCACCTCCCCTTCGTTGAAGTTGCTCCCGTCGAGTTCGACCCGGTAGTTGCCTTCGAGCAGGTTGTCAAACAGGTAGTAGCCGTCTTCGTCGGTGGTCGTGGCGCTCATGGGCGTCGTCTCGCTGCCGTTGAGATAGCCGTTCCCGTCCACGTCCTGGTAGAGGTTGATCCGCACATCTTTGATGCCCACCTCGCCGTCGTCCGGCTCATAGCGGCCATCGTTGTCCAGGTCTTCCCAGACGCGGTTGCCCAGGCTCAGCGCTCGGAAAAGGCCGAAGTCCACCGTCAGGTTGCTGGCCGAGTCGCCCGCGCTGCCCGACCCTTTGGTGCCCAGGTCGCTTTCACTGGTGGGTTCGCCGCCGGGCGTCAGCGTGACGATAGTGCTGCTGATGCTGCCTGTGCTGCCCAGGACCCCACCAATCGTCCCGTTGTCGTCGCTATCCTGCTCCACTCCCTCCGGGGCCGGGTCGGGGTCGGGGGCGGGTTCGTAGGTACCGCTGGTCGCGCCCTCCGCGCCGGTGCTGCTCGTGTAGCCTACCAGCGGGCCGATGCCGGTGAAGTTGCTGGCATCGAGCGCAACCAGGTAGTCGCCTTCCAGCAGATGGTCAAACAGGTAGTAGCCGCCACCGCTCGTAGTCGTCGTTGAAACGGGGGTGGTCTCGCTGTCGGTAATCTGGCCGTCGCTGTTGGCGTCCTGGTAGAGGCTGATTGCCACCCCATCAAAACCGGTTTCAGCGCCGTCTATGATGCCGTTGTTGTTCTCGTCGTGCCAGACGCGGTTGCCCAGGCTCAGCGTGTAGAGGCCGAAGTCCAGCGTAAAGTTGGTGTTGAGGCTGTTGTCGCCGTCATCGGCGGTTTCGGTGCCCGGCTCAAGCGAGATAACCTCGCTGACCACGCCCTCGCTGCCAGATTCGGTCCCGTTGTCGTCGTTGTCGTCTTCGTCGGTGTCGGGGTCGGGGGCCGGTTCGCTGCTGCCGCCGGTGCTGCTGCGGAAGTTGTAGAGCGTTCCCCCTTCCAGGAAGTTCGTCGGACTGATGACGACGAAGTAGTCCCCGGCGGGCAGGTCATCGAAGCGGTAGCTTCCGCCGGCGTCCGTCACCTGGTCGCTGAGGAAGGTGTCGTTGCCGCCTGGTTCGGGGGTACCGTCTCCGTCGTCCTGCCACAGCGCCACTGTGACATCGGGGATGCCGCCCTCGCCGGTGTCCACCACGCCGTTGTTGTTGGCGTCGTTCCAGACCAGGTTGCCGAGCGCCACGACGGGGTAGAAGCCGAAGTCAATACTCATATTCGAGTCCGGGTTGGTGTCGCCATCGTTGATTGGCTCGCCGTCATCGGTGAGGGTGACGGGGTTGCTGATGGCGCGGTAGCCGAACTGCGGGACGCCATTGTCGTCGCTGTCAATGTCGCTGTTGGGGTCGGCTTCGTTGGCGGGGTTGCCGCCGGTGCTGCTGGCAAGGCCGTTCAGGGGAGCACCGCCCAGGAAATTGTCCGGGTGGATGACCACGATGTAGTCGTCCTCTGGCAGGCCGGTGAAGTTGTAGTAGCCGGGTACGCCGCCGCTGGTGTAGGTCGAAACGGTGGAGTAGTATTCATCTGCGTCGGGTTCGCCATTCCCATTGGTGTCGCGGTAGAGGTCAACCCGCACCCCGTTGATGCCGGGGGTTGTGCCGTCGTCGCCGCCCGGCTCATACTGGCCGTCATTGTCTTCGTCGAGCCAGACGCGGTTGCCCAGGCTCAGCGGGCCAGTCGGCATGATGAGGCCGGCGTCCCACGTGCTGTCATATTCGCCGGCGCTCAGCGTGGTCGTGGTGGTTTCGCCCGTCCCCGTGTTGGCGTCGGAGTCGGCGGTGTCGTTCCCCCCCAGGTTCGGGGTGGTGAAGGTCGCCCCATTTGGTTCGTGGAAGCGCAGCGAGTAGGTACCGGGGGTCAGGTCGTCGAACAGGTAGTAGCCGGGGTTGCCGTTCACGTCGTCGGTGGTGATGGTCTCGCTGATGGGGGTGGTGCCATTGAGCAGCAGTTCGACGCGCACCCCGTTGATACCGTTGCTGGCTCCGTCGTTCTGAACCCCGTCGCCGTTCTCATCGAACCAGACGTAGTTGCCGATGGCGGCAGTGGGCTTGACGTAGAGACCCATATCCCACGTCAGGTCCGTCTCGTCCGCCTCCAGCGTGGTCACGTCGGTGCGGTAGATGCCGTTATCAAAGACCACGTCGGAGTCCACCGTGTCGTCACCGCCCTGGTCGGCCAACACGACGCCGTAGCCGACCGGCGGGTAGAAGCGGGCGTAGTAGTTGCCCGGTGTCAGGCCGTCGAAGAGGTAGTAGCCCGGCTGGCCGGCAAAGTTGTTGGCGGTGAGGGTGTCATGAATGGGGATGTCATCGCCGTCACCGGGGATGCCATTCGGGCCGGGGGTGTAAAGGTTCACCTGCACCAGGTTGACCCCATTGGTCGTGGCATCGTCCTGGATGTTGTTGCCATTCGCGTCAACCCAGACGTAGTTGCCGTAGCTGGCCGTGGAAGCGGGCGGAGCCTCCACCTCGATGCCGACCTTGATGGGTTCGGCGGGGAGCATGTCAGTTCCCGTGTCGGTGCGGGTGGCGATGTAGCCAAACGAGTTCCAGGCGATTTCGCCCACCGGGGCGTCAACGGGCGCGTGCATCAGCCAGCGCACTTCCACCTTGTCCGCCGGGTTCAGGATGGTGGTGCCAAAGTCAACGCGGAAGGCCCGCACCCGCGTGCTGTCAGCCGGCGGAACGGTGGTCCACTGCGGGTCGGTGCAGGTAGGTGGGACCAGACTGGGAAAGAGGTTCGGCGGGTAGGTCGCGTTGCGGCAGGGGTTTTGTTGTTCGCTGTAGTAGACGACAACGCCCGCCGGGACTTCGATGAGCTGAGTGAACTGCGGCTGCCACACCGAAAGGCGAGCCTGGGGGTCAATGACGCCCGTGTCGCCTACGTAGGGCAGTACGTCCACAATGGAGGTGTTGCGCATGGGCACGTTGCCGGTGTTCTCAACCTCCATGCGGTATTCGATGGTGCCACCCCGCACCGTGAGGCCACTTTCGGGGTATTTGTGCCAGTTGGCGTCGAGCTGCCCCTTGACCCACTTGACCGAGTCAAGTTGGGCGATGGCATTCACGGTGATGCGGTCGTTGTTGTTGGTGTAGCTGAATTCCTCGGTGGTGTTGGTGTCGCCGTCCAGGTCGTTGACATCCACCGTGGTCGTTTCGCTCTGGCTGGTGATGTCAATCGTCGGGTTGTCCCACTCGATGAGGGCAGCGCGGTTGCCCTCGGTCTCGGTTCCGTACAGTACGGATGCGCCGACGCGCACATCAAACTGCACGCGGATGTCTCGGTCATCGCCTGGCAGCGAGAAGGTGGGGGTGCCATCCCACCGGAAGCGCACCAGGGTGCGCCCGGTGCCGTTGTAGTCGGTGATGACTTCTTCGTAGGGAGCCGGTGCCCCGCCGTTGCCCGAAACAGCGACGTTGCCGACGTATTCCATCCCAGGCTGGAGCAGGTCGCCCAGGACGGGGTTGTCCAGGGCGGTGTCGGTCAGAGAATCGTTCCGCAGCCGCACCTGGTAGCGCACGATGTCGCCGCTGTAGGCCGGGCTGCCGCTGATGATGCTCTTTTCGACGCGGACCCGCGGCTGCGCAATGACAACGTCGACCGGGGTATTGTTGCTAGCGCAGAACTGTTCGGCGGTGTTGCTATCGCCGTCCAGGTCGCTGCTGTCACTCCGGACGCTCTGGCACCAGTCGCTCTGGTCTATTTCGGGGTTGTCCCACTTGATGAGGTAGCCGCGGTTGTCGCGCTGTCCGACGGAAGCCCCGGCGCTGACCTGTACGTCGAAGTAGAGATTGATGTCGCTGCCGTCGGCCAGGCTGAGCGTCGCCCCGCTCCCACCGTAATTGTCCCAGTGGAAGCGCAGCAGCGTTTGGCCGCTGCCGCCGTAGTTGTCTATCTGCTCCACATCGGGCGTCGTCCCGGAAGAGGTCAGGTTGCCGATATATTCCATATCCGGCGGCAGGAGGTCAGCCAGCACCGGGTTCTCCAGGGGAGTGCCGGTGTAGGAGTTGTTCCGCAGCCGCAGGCGGTAGCGTACGGTTGAGCCTTCATAGGCCGGGTTGCCGCTCTGAACCGACTTTTCCACGCGGATGCGGGGGCGTTCAGGGATAACCGTCAGGCCGACCGGGCCGGTGTCGCTGCCGGGAGGGTCGGTGGAATATTGCCAGGTCAGGTTGGCCGTATTGTTAAACGGGTTGTTCGGGGTGTCGCTGGTGACGGTGGCCCGGAAGCCGGTGGTCGGGTCCTCATTCAGGTCGAACCCGGCAGGCACGGTGCCATATTCCCACCGCAGGTCGGTAATCCGCGGAGAGATGGCGGAAACGTCATTGGTTTGGAGACCATTGGTGGTGTGTGTATCCAGGAGTGTCCAACCACTGCCGTTATCGTAGGAGACGGAGACGGGGACACTATCCGCTACCAGGGTCCGAACCTCGGTCACGTCAATCTGGTCGGGGATGGCATCCACGAGCGTGAAATTGTCGAGGGGTGTGTTGCCGTCGTTCTCGGCGCGGAGGCGGTAGGTCACGGTGCCACCGAGGTTTATCTGCGGGGGCCAAACGCTCTTGGTCAGGGTGGCCGACGGGTCGGGGTCAACACCCTGGGCAGTGGTGGTGTTGCTGGCGTTCAGCTGGGTGATGGGCGAACCACCGTAAGGCGTTCCGACGACGCTCATGTTGTTGGCAATGGAAGCGCCAACGGCAAAGGTACCAGCCGGAATGACCACCGTTACTTCGCGGCTGGCACACTGCGTGCCGCCGCCGGTGTCGAGCACGGGGATTTGCCAGGTCACGGTGCTGTAGGCTGTGCCTGCGGTGCAGGTTCCTCCGTCGCAGGTGAGGGTGTCACCGCCCTGGGTGGTCGCGCTCTGAAACTCTGCGGCTCCCGCCCCCGGCAGGGTGTCGGTCATGGTGATGTTGGTGAGGTCCAGGCCACCTTGCTGGCTGTTGGAGGGCTGGCAGACCTGCACGCGGTAGGTGACGGTTTCATCCACCGTGGTGCCGGTGGGGTTCTCAACTACCACATTGGTGGGAGAAACCCGCGACTTGCTGGCGGTGTAGGTCGTGTTTTCGGCGTCCGCCTCCATCACAATGATGTTAGTGGTGGCGTCGGTGGCTCCATCGGCAGTCATCGTTCCCTGGGCGTTGGCGGTGTAGCCATCGGGGATAGTGCCGTCGTTCTTGAAGCGGGCGGTCAGGTCAAGCTGGCCGGTCGAGCCAGCACCCAGGGGGTTCTTGAAGGTCCAGGTTGCCACACCGCCGGCCGAGCTAAAGCTCTGGATGTGACTGTTCTGTATCTGGTTGACGAACTCCATGCCGTTGATGGCGAGGGGGTAGGTGACGACCACGTTGGTGCAGTCTTCGCTGATGCTGGCGCACCGGTAGCTCAGGCGAAAGGTGAAGTCGGTGCCCGTCTCGGCAGGCGAGGAGCCGGAAGCCAGTATCTGGGAGATTTCGAGTGATGGCGCAGCATAGGCGGGGCGGGCCGCCGGCACGAGCAGCGCCAGGAAGGGGACAACGAGCAAGAACAAGAGCAGGAAATGGTGCTTCTTCTCAGTGAATGTGAAAAGTCCTTTCCTCATCGGGCAATTCCTCCCTAAAAATAGTGATGGGACATGAGACTATGATGGGCGGTCGTACGAATAATGATAGTATATTTTCTGCGCTGACGAAATACCCCCCCCCACCTGGCCTATTCTGGCATTGGCCGGGTGGCGTATTTTTCCCTGGGACCTCCGTTCCTAATCCTGTGTTGTGCTTTCGCCTGGGGGGAGAGTGGGGGGGGTGCTCCTGCTCTTTACTGGTGTCCCGGGGTCAGGAAAGCAGGCACCCCAAAACAGGGACCTTCAGGATGACTGGGCATCCCTCCCATCTTCCGTCCTTTACTGGCGAATGGTGAGACAAAGCAAAGGACCGGCTCCCCGCCGGTGGCAGAACCACGCCGGTCCTTCAACATGCATTATGAGCATTGAATAAAGAACGTATTCCTTACCTTCCTAACAGACCGCACTGTTACTACTAACTATAATGGTCTCGGGGGGCAAAAAGAAGGGTGGTGCATGTAGCTTTTCATGGAGAAAACCGTGTTTTCTCCATGTTCGAATCCGATGGGGAGGTGGGGGAGACCAGCAGGTAGCCGATACCGCGCACGGTTTCGATGCAGGCCGGGTCCAGCTTCTTGCGCAGGTTGCGAATGTGCTGGCCCAGGAGCATTTGCGCGTCGGCGTCGCTCGTGTCCAGGTTGTGGGTGTGGCGCACGATATCGGCGTAGCGGCAGACCTGGCCGGGACATCTGGCCAGGTAGGAGAGGAGGGCGTATTCGACCGGGGTGACGGGGATGCGCTGTCCGCGGAAGTGGACCTGGCGGCGGGAGCTTCCGATGGAGAGGTCCC
>DAOTUF010000562.1:0-2491 GCA_034437495.1 Chloroflexaceae bacterium
CACCCACCCGCTCTGCCTGGTCCGGCTCGACCAGCGGGGCCAGGCTGAACGTATCTGGAACATCGAGTTGAGCGCCTTGAGCGCCCCGGACCTGGGAGCGGAGTCCCCGGTGCTGGACGCGCTGACGGCCCTCTATGTGAAGCCACTCCCCCTGCTGGCGAACCTGCGCGACGCCGATGGACTGGCATGGGTGGTCATGCGGTTGCTTGGCCCGGGCGGGTGCCCCTGGGACCGCGAGCAGACGTTCCAGTCCCTCCGGCCCGGCCTGCTCGAAGAGACGTTCGAAGTGCTGGAAGCCCTGGACAGTGGCGATATGGCCATGCTGGTGGAAGAACTGGGCGACCTGCTGCTTCAGGTCGTGCTGCTGAGCGAGATGGCGCGGCAGGCCGGTCAGTTTCGGATAGAGGATGTCGTTTCACACATTACGACGAAGCTCATCCGCCGCCACCCCCACGTTTTCAGCAACCTGGGGGTGCAGGGAGCCGGCGAGGTGCTCCGCAACTGGGAGCAAATCAAGGCAGAGGAACTGGCTGAGAAGGGCCGCCAGCGCCCCAGTGCTCTCGACGGAGTGCCCCCCGCTCTCCCGGCCCTCGCCACGGCCCAGAAGCTCGTCAAGAAGGCTTCGCGGGCAGGTTTCGACTGGGAGACGCTGGAGGAAGTATGGGGCAAGTGCTATGAGGAACTGGAAGAATTGACCCGTGCCTGTGAAGCCTGGACCTCCGACCCCTCCCCCTCGCCCCTGCTCCACCAGCACCTCGCGGAGGAACTGGGCGATGTCCTGTTCACCGTGGTCAACCTGGCCCGCTGGCTCCACCTGGACGCGGAAACGGCGCTCCGCGAGGCCAATACCAAATTTCGCCGCCGCTTCGTTGCAATGGAGCAGCTTGCTCGCCACCGCGGGGAAGACCTGCCCGCCCTGACCCTGCCCGAGAAAATCGCCCTCTGGAACGAAGCCCGTCGCAAGGGGGAAACAGCAGGGAGAGCAGAAGAGGGGGCAGAAGAGGGGGCAGAATGAGGAAGCAAGATACGGAGGGGGGAGGTAGCGGCTATCACCTCTCCTGCCCGGGCTTGCCCGGCATACCCCACACCCAGAAGAACCCCACCCCGAGGAGCGTGGTGGGCAGCATCACAATGGCATGGAGCACGACCCCGTAGCTGAAGGCAAGGGACTCATCGACCCCCAGAAGCCCCAGAGCTACCACACAGATATACTGAAAGACCCCGATAGTCCCCGGCGCGGTCGGCAGAGAGATGCCCACCTGCAACGCAACCAGAATCAGGAGCGAGGCCAGCAAGGGCCGCTCCAGCGCCATCGGCAGCGCCAGAAAGGTCAGGTAATTGTTGGCGATGGCCGTCCCCCAGATAAGGGCGGTCCACCCCACCAGTTTGAAGCGGTCGGCGCGGTGGCGGAGGATATCCAGGCTCAGCAACCCGGCCTGGACCCGAGTCTTTGCCGGGGCATAGAGCCGCGTCGGGAGCCACCCGACCACCCGGTCCAGCAGCCGGAGAAACCACTCGCGTTGCAGGAGCAAGAACACCACGCCGAAGAACGAGAGGAACGTGACCAGCGACAACACATAGACCGAATCGCTCACCCAGGACGGGAGCGGAAGCAGGATGACGAGCAAAAAGAACAGCAGCACATAGGCCAGCATATCCAGGAGCTTTTCAAGGACCACGGTGCCCAGGGCGAAGGTGCGCCCCGGCCCCATCCCCCCCACCACGTACGCCCTGGTCAGGTCGCCCACTCTGGCAGGAAGGAACTTGTTGAGCATCTGCCCGACCAGGTGCATCCCCAATACCCGGGAAAAGGGGAGCGCCTGACCCGCGGACCCGATGAGCGTCTTCCACCGCGCGGCCTTGGCCACCGTGTTGATGGCCACACTCACCAGCGCCAGACCAACATACCACACCTTGGCGCGGGCCAGCGTTGCGCCGACCTCCCGATAGTCGGCATGGCGCAGAGCAAGGTAGAAAAACACCCCCCCCAGGAGCGTTCCCGCGCCAACCCGCACGACCCGCGAGGATGCCAGCGAGGATGCCAGCGACATGAGGGAAGCCAGGGAAGATGCCAACCCGGTGCGGAGGGACGAGAGATATTTCATGCTACGTTGCTTTGCCTTGCTTTTGTATAGAGATAGAGCATGGATAGATCCGGGTTGGGAGAAACACCGCTCCGACTTTGGGAGCATCCAGCAATTCCCCAGATCGTCGTCCCATGGTACAATAAATTCGCAGCCGGAGTGTAGCTATCCCAGGAACAACAACCGATGTCCCGAAACACGTGTGGCCTGACCAGAGCTTTCTGGTTCCTTCCCGCTCTCGTTCTGATGCTGGTGCTGGTCGCGTGCGAGGTTCCCCTCCCGCAACCAGAAGACGAACCGCCCCCCCGGGCGCAAGCGCCAGACCCGACGATTGACCCGACAACCGCGGAACCATTCCAACCCTCCAAGGACATCGCCGTCCCGAACCGCTTCCGGGTAAACCCCTG
>DAOTUF010000563.1:0-6890 GCA_034437495.1 Chloroflexaceae bacterium
GAGCAGGTCGCCCGCCACAAAGACATCCGGCACATCGTGAAAGAGCGCCTCCAGGTTTTCCTTGATGGTCACAATCCATTGGAACTGGAGCGTATTATCGGCCATGGGTTGTCCATCGCTTTCGGGATAGATGATAGCTTCTTCCTGTTCCGTCGTTGGAAATGGATGCTGGCTCATAGATTCGTTCCTCCTTTCTGCGGTGTGTGGTACTGCCGCTCCCGTCCAACCAGAATCAGGTAGCTGTAGAGCAGCACCCCCGACCCAAGCGAGACCACCAGCTTGAAGCCCAGAGGCAGGGTAGGTGACGGGGAGATAAAGCCTTCAATCGTGCCTGCCATAACAAGCAGGGGGACGCAGCCAAAGATGAGCGTGGCCGCACGGCGGGCCGCCACGACGAGCGCGGCGCGGCGGGTGAGCAGGCCGGGCCGCAGGATGGACCAGCCCAGTTGCAGGCCAGCCCCGCCCGCAATGAAAATGACGCTGAGTTCGACCATGCCGTGGGCGGCCACAAAGCCCCACAGCTTGCCCGCAAAGTCGTAGTGCTGCGCGGCCCCTGCAATACTCCCGAGCATAATGCCATTTTGTGTGAGCACGAAGAGCGTGAGCACCCCCAGGAGCACCCCCCCCGCAAAGGCAAGAAAGGCCACGCGGATGTTGTTGGTCATAATGAAGGAGGCCGAAACAGCCTGCCCCTCTTCGTTGATGAGCGTCCACCACTCGTGCCCATACTTGATATCGGTGATGCGGTCCTGGAAGCCCGGAAAGACCATCGAGATGGCGTCGGGGTTGTGGTTGGCTACAAAGAACGTGATGAGCGCGGGTATCAGGAACATGAGAAACGAGGCCAGCGTGTAGCCCCACGTTTCGCGGAAGGTGTGCGGGAAGGTGTGGGTAAAGAAGGCCAACAACTGGCGCAGGCGGGTTCCCTTGCCACGGTAGATCTGGGCGTGGCCCCGCCCGACGAGGCCATGGAGGTAGTCACTCACCGGGTGGCGAGGGTAGTCGCGCTGCGCTACGGCAAAGTCGGACGTTGCCTGACGGTAGAGCTGCCCAAGCTCCTGAAGCTCTTCGGCGGTGAACCGGGACAATCCCCCCTGGGCGCGGTTGAGGAGCCTGGTAAGCCGTTCCCAGGACTGGTGTTTGCGGGCGATAAAATCTTCTGCAAGCATCGTGTTTCCTCCGGTGTTCCGGGTTTGCTGCCACTCTCTCTCCTTCCGCTCCTCCCTCCTCCCGTTCTCCCCTCCTACCGCCTGATGACGGTTCCCTCCTGCGATGGTTCGCCCGACAGGACCCCCCGGAGCAACCCCGCGCGGGAGCCAATGAGGTGGATTTCCAGTCCAGGAACGCGCTGCACCAGTTCCCACATCGTCTCAACCTTGCTCCGCATGCCTCCCGTCACGTCAACCGCATGGGAGCCACCCACCTGTTCCCGCACCCGGGCGATGTTGGCGCTCGTGATGAGGGGAATGAGGCAGGCGGTGGGGTCCTTCCGCGGGTCGGCAGTATACACCCCCTCCTCCCCCACCAGCACAATCCGGTCGGGTCGCAAGGCAGTGTGCAGAGCGAGGTAGGTGAACAGCATCTCGGTCGAGACAATCGCGCACCCCTGACCGCGGTCAAAGGCAACGTCGCCGTGAACCACGGGAACCAGACCACGCCGAAGCGCTGCTTCAATAGCCTCGGTGTTCCAGGCAACGATGGCATGGTGTTCGCTGCACAGCGAGGCGGAAGGTTGCAGCGAGAGCGCCGGCACGCCCATATCCAGCAGCACATCCACCACGATGCGGTTCAGACGCAGGACGGCCGCCGAGGTGAGCGCAAAGCTGGTCCAGTCATCGGCTTCGCCCAACCCGGTGTGGATATGGTAGCGGGCGGCATAGAGGTGGCCGAATGAGCCGCTGCCGTGACCGAGCAGCAAGCGCTGGCCCGGATGGGCCACCCGAGCCGCGTGCAGGTCCTCTGCCAGGCTGCGAATGGCCGACAGGTCGGCGGCTTCCTGCCCGCTCTTGTTGGTAATGACCGACCCGCCGAGTTTGAGAAATGTCAGGGTTTCCATCATCTTCATCTCCTGTCCTCTCATCACACTTACGCTGGTGCCGAGTTAAAGAGGAGCATAAGAACCAGGACGGTTATGCCCCAGAGCATGATAGCACCAGCCAGCGGGACGTCCTTCAGCACCAGTTCGTCCGGGCTGCCCCCCCCATCGCGCTGGTAGATCAGGTAGAGGTAGCGGAAGATGCCGTAGACCACAAAGGGAATCGTGACCATCAGGAGGGGGTAGGGTTCGTGGGGCACGGCGGGGGCCGAGAAGGTGGTCATACTGTAGGTCATGATGATGCTGGCGGTCACGATGGACATCATCTGGTCGAGCATGGGAACGGAGTATTCATTGAGAATACGGCGGTGTTCGCCGGCCCCCTGCTCCAGCAGGATGAGTTCGTGGCGGCGCTTGCCAATAGCCAGGAAGAGCGCCAGAAGCCCCATACAGACCAGCAGCCACGGGGTCATGGTGATATCGAGCACGACGACCCCCGCCACGGCTCGCAGCACAAACCCGGCTGCCACGGTGAGAATATCTACGATGACGATGTTTTTGAGCCAGTAGGAGTAGAGCACCCCCTGAACGATGACATAGCAAAGCAGGATGGTCAGAAAGCCGAAATCGCGGTCAATGAGGTAGGCCAGCGGGAAGAGCACGAGCGTCAGCACGACCGCGGCGGTGGCAGCGAGCGACGGACTGATTTTGCCACAGGCCAGCGGACGGCGACACTTGCGGGGGTGGGCGCGGTCTTTTTCGATGTCTACCAGGTCATTGATCAGGTAGATGACGCTGGCCGCCATACAGAAGACGCCAAACGCGGCCATGGTGACAAGCAACTGGTCAAGCTGAAGCCAGAGCCGCTGTTCGGAGAAGGCGATAGCCGCAAACACAAAGACGTTCTTGATCCACTGGTGCGGGCGCATGGTGAGCAGGAGGTATTTAAGTTTTTCGGTCATCGTTCTCACGGCGGGGAAGGATGTTTCGGATATTTGATGTTCCATAAGCGTAGCGACTTTCCTCCCTGAAATGTTCCTTCATGTAGCGATGCACAAACCACCATGGTATTCTATCCTGCGCTGGTATGGGTTGTCAATGGACCGGGTTGTGGGTATAATGGGGGCCATGTCTCTCAAACATCTCCAGGGAAAAATCCTGACTGCGCTGGTGCTCGGTCTGGTCATCATGGTCGTCATGGGCCTGGTGAGCGACATCCGCGAAGTAGGGGCGACCTTCAGCAGCTTCCGGTGGTCCGTCCTTCCTGCCATTCTCGGCCTGACCGTGCTGAACTACGTGCTCCGCTGGCTCAAGTGGGACTACTACCTGCGGCGGTTGCGTCTGGGCGATGGGGTGGGCTATGGGGACAGCGGCCTGCTCTTCACCGCGGGGATGGTGATGGCAGTGACGCCGGGCAAGGTGGGCGAGGTGTTCAAGTCCTACCTGCTGCGGCGCATCAACGGCACTCCGGTGAGTGTGTCCGCGCCGATTGTCCTGGCCGAACGGCTGACGGATGGCCTGGGGATGCTGCTGCTGATGGCGCTCGGGCTGACGCTCTACCCCCCGGCGCGTCCGGGGTTTGTGGCGATGGTCGTGCTGAGTGTGCTCGGGATTGCCGTGCTCCAGAGCCGCCCGCTCTTTGAGCGCCTGCTGTCACAGGTCGAGCGGTTCCCCCTTGGCAGCAAGGTGGCTCCCAGGGCGAAGGCCGTCTACACCAGCACACAGCAGCTTCTTGAATGGCGGGTGCTGCTCATCTCCACATTTTTGAGCTTCGTTTCGTGGGGGTTTGAGTGCATTGCCTTCTACTACGTGCTGACCGGCCTTCAGGTGGAGGGAACGTGGCTGCTGCTGCTCCAGGCGACGTTTATCTTTGCGGCCAGCACGCTCTTCGGGTTGGTGTCCTTCCTGCCCGGCGGCCTGGGAACCTCGGAAATCACCAGCGTGGGGCTGATAATGGTGCTGGTGGGGACTGGCAGCAGTGTCGCCACCGCCGCGACCATCCTGATACGCTTCTGCACGCTCTGGTTCGGGGTGAGCCTGGGGGTCGCGGCGCTGGCCTGGTTCGGGCGGCGCTACCGCGGCGATGAGCGCGTGGAGGTAGCGGGGGTTGCCTCACCGCCACCACCGACCACCGACCCCTGACCCCCACAGGTCCCCCCAGGACCGGCACGAACGTTACCTCCCCCTTCCCCTCGATAGAGCACCCCCCGGGCAGCGGGGCAGCACGTCTGCCCAACCGGTGCTATAATAGGTTTGTGGAAAGAGTTTCGCAGTTCGAACGTTGCGTTGAAGGAAGGTTCGAGGGCGAGGAGTGTGATTTGTGACAACGATCTATCGAGATATTGACTCAGAAGATGTGCGCGTGAAACGTGACCGGACCCTGGCGACAAAATTCCGCCCCGATGAGCGGGTGTGGATGGTCGGTGAGCAGTATGACGCGGTGTTCAACACCTGGCGGATTGACGTGGTGCGGATGGGCAAGCAGGGCCAGTGGATGCGCCAGCGCTATACGTACGATATTCCGACGGGCGTCGTCTATTTCTTTGGCGAGCGCCCCCTGAGCGATGAGGAGTTTGCCCTGGTCCGGCGGACGGGTAAACCGTTTCCAGTGGGGAGCAGGGGTGACGCATGATGGACCGTCAACCAGCGCGGCCCGGCGAACAACCCGCCTCCGACGACAGACCATTCGCCGATGCTTCGCCGGCCTCCCCGACGGACCAGCAGCCAGCAGCGGGTGAGACCCCACCCCAGTCCCCCGCGCTGCGTCGCTGGCTCTCCGACCGCCGCTTGCTCGTGGCAGGCGGGGTGGGGGTGGGGGTGCTGCTGCTCGTGGTGGGTATCCTCAGTCTGGACCAGGGAGCGCAACCCACGATGCTCGGCGGGGGGGAGCAGCGGGCGATTATGCTGGTGATACCGGCGTTTCTGGCCGGGTTGCTCAGTTTCCTTTCGCCCTGCACGCTCCCCGTCCTCCCCGCCTATTTTGCCTTTACTTTTCAGGCAAACCGAAAGAGCATCGTGCTGATGTCCGTGGCCTTCTTCTTCGGGTTGGCCACGACACTGAGTCTCCTGGGGGCCGCATTCACGGCGCTCGGGTCGCTGGTGCAGGCCCACCGCGAGACGCTGACAGTCGGGGGGGGCGTGCTCATTATCCTGTTCGGGGTCATCAGCCTGTTGGGGAAGGGGTTTGCTGGCCCCCAGGTGAAGGAACGCCCGGTCGCCAGCGTGACCGGTTCCTACTTCTACGGCGCAACCTTTGCGCTTGGTTGGACCGCCTGCCTTGGCCCCATCCTGGGGGCGCTCTTTACACTGCTAGCTTCGCAGGGCATCGCCATCGTGCAGGGGGTCATTCTCTCGTTTATCTACGCCCTGGGTTTGGGGATGCCGCTCATTCTGATAGCCACGTTCTTCAGCCAGCTCGGGAGCGGCTCCCGCTTCTGGAAGCTTATGCGCGGCAGAGGGTTCGAGGTGCGCGTCGGCCCCTGGACGCTCTACCTGCACACGACCAGCCTGATCAGCGGTATCTTGCTGATTATCGTGGGGGTTTTGCTGGCAACCAACAGCCTGACCACGCTGACATCTCAGGCTCAGGCCCACCCCTTCTTTCACTGGCTCGAAGACCTGTACTTCACGCTCTCAAGCAGGTTTCACCTCTAATCTGGTCGCTGATGGCTGATGGCTGATGGGTCGCTGGTCGCTGATGGCGCGTCGCTGGTCGTCTTGACAGCACACCGCCATCGGCGTATCATCCAGACAGAGAACGTAACGAATAGCAACAGGGCAGAGCAAACCGTATGAGCCTCCTTTCGGATACCGTCAGAGACGACCCCCCCGGCCCTCCCTCCGCCCCTCCATGGGAAGCAGGGGCAGATGCCCCGCGAAATGCGGAGCGCTCCCGGGCGGGGGAACAACCGGCCCGCAAGCCGCGCAGTTGTCTGGTGCGCTTGCTCTTCCATCTCATCGGGTGGCCGGTGGTGCTGCTCATTGTGACGGCCTTGCTGGTGGAGGGGGTGGTCCTGCTGCTGCTCTTTGGCGAACGCGACTATCTCGACCGGATTTACCCGAATATCTCCATCCAGGGCGTGGACCTCAGCAACCACTCGACCCGCACGGCCCGGGGGGTCCTGAACCAGCACTATGCTCCCTTCCTCGACCGCCCCGTAGAGCTTCGTTTCAGCGACCAGGTGTGGTATCCTTCTGCGGAAGAACTGGGCATCTCGCTCGACTTCGACCAGGCTATTCAGGAAGCGGCCACGCTCGGGCACAGCGACACGCGTGTGGGCAATTTTCGCACCATTGCCGCCGTCTGGCAGGGGGGGGTAGAACGACCACTAGCGGTGCAGGTCGACCAGCGTGTGATGCAGCGCTACCTGCTTGGTATCGCGCAGACCATCGAGCGGCGTCCCCGCAATGCCAACCTTGCCCTGAACGGCACGCGGGTGACGGTGACGCCAGAGCGGGATGGTCTTCAGGTGCTCGTGGATGAGACCCTCCAGGATATCACGGTGGCAGTGCAGGCGCTCAACCCGCACCCCCTCCCCGTCAAGGTCCGCACCCGCACGCTGACCCCCGTGGTGCATGATAGGGACATCGCGCCGCTGGCAAACGAGCTTCGCGCTATACTCGCCCACCCCATTGTCCTGACGGGGCCGGAGAGCGAGTGTGGCGGCCCGTGCCGATGGGAGTGGTCGCCGGAAGAGATTGCCCGCTGGGTCAGCCTGGCGCGTGGCTTCACGCCCGACGGTCATCCGACGGTCAGTATCCAGATAGACCAGGTGGCTATTCGCAACGAACTGGTGCCCATCGCCAAGACGCTGCGGCGGGAGGGAACGCTCCCCCGCCTCAACTGGAATGATGG
>DAOTUF010000564.1:0-2713 GCA_034437495.1 Chloroflexaceae bacterium
AGCGCCTGGAGCTGGCAACGCACCCCAGGGTCTCGTGACCTCCCTATCGGCTGCCCTTGCGGGCGAACTGGTCAACGTCGACTTACGGGGCTTCCCGCAAGCCCAACCCTTCAGGGTTGGGTCGTTGACTGCGATTGTTCGGTGAATACACCTTCTGAACGTTGATGGATTCATTACCTGTTCTTCTTATTATAAGACCAGAAAAGCTCCGCAACCATCGGGGAAAACCTGAGATCTGGCCACGAAAACCCTGAAAAATGCATGAAAAAAACCGGGAAACCATCGGAAGGGTCCCTATTCTAGTTCTCACCCTGGCTATCGTGTCGGTCGCCCTCTTTCTGCGGGTCTGGGGAGCCGGGTGGTCGCTCCCCTACGTCGATCATCCCGATGAACCCGCGGTGGTCAAGGCCATTCTGCGCGTTGTCAGAGACAACGGCAGTGCCAACCCGAAACACTTCTTTTATCCCTCGCTCATCCTCTATCTTCAGGCGCTTGTCTTTAAACTCCACTTCTGGTGGGGGCTGCATACGGGCCTCTACGCTGCTCCCCTCACCCTGCCAACCTCCACCCACTTCTACACCACCATCCCCGAAGCCTTCGTCTGGGCGCGGGTCTGCACGGCCCTGCTCGGCACGGCCACCGTCGGGACCCTTGCCCTCTGGGGGGGGCGTCTGATGGACCAGCGCGAAGGTCTGGCCGGGGCGGCCCTGCTCGCCCTCTCAGCGTGGGCCGTCATCCACGACCACTACATCACCGTGGACGGTCCCTCTGCCCTGACCGCGGCTCTGGCTCTGCTGGCCGCGCTCCAGGTGCTCCGAAAGGCCACCTGGAGCACCTACCTTCTGGCGGGAGCGCTGGTCGGACTGGCCGCCGGAACCAAATATCAAAACGTCCTGGTGGCGGTGCCGGTCGCGCTGGCGCACGGGTTTCACTGGCGGCGCGACACCTTCACCTTTGCTCACAGCAAGAAGCTGGCAGCCGCAGGGTTGACCAGCATGGTCGTCTTTCTTCTCACCACGCCCTATATCGTTCTGGCATTCGATGATTTTCGCCACGACATTCAAACCCTCCTGGAATCCTATAGCGACACAGCCCTGGCCCACGGCGACGTCACCGGCGCGTGGCCCGTACGGGCCTACCTGACCTTCCTCTGGCGCGAGGGGTTGGGGCCAATCCCGTGCGTGCTGGCTATGGTCGGGGCTGTGGTCCTGCTCCGGCGCGACCCGGCCAGTGCTGCGGTCCTGCTCTCCTTCCCGTTGGTGCTCGTCCTCTCCCTGCTGCGCCCCGAAACCCACTTCTACCGCAACCTGCTCCCCGCCATTCCCCCACTGCTGCTCCTGGCGGGTGTCGGGGGGATAGCCACCCTGGACCGGCTCAAGAAGCGTGTTGCGCGGCTCCCTGGATTGCCAGACGTGGCGGCTCTTGGGGTGGGAATGGTGGGAATGGTGGGAATGGTAGTCCTGCTCATCCCCTCGTTTGTGGAGGCGTTCCAGGCCAGCGCCCGCCTTGCCCAACCCGACAGCCGTGTGCTGGCCCAGGAGTACCTTCGGCGGGAGTGGCCGGGGGTTCGGGTGGCCAGCGAACTCTCGCACCCCCTCCAGTGGGACCATGTTGCCCAGTCAACCGATGTCCACTACCTGCCTCTCCACACCGCCGCCTGGTACCGTCAGCAGGGATATGGCTTGCTGCTGGCAAACGCTGGTCGTCGCGGCGGGCGGGATGCCTGGACAGAGGACTACACCCCACTGCTGGAAGCGGGCAGAGACGTGGCATCGTTTGGGGGCCGCACGAGCGGACTGCTTGGCCCCCGCATGACCATCATCGACATCGGGTTGACCCCGGCGACCATCCCCTCCCGCATGCCTCGCGTGCGCCTCGGCCCGCTCCAGGTGCTCGGGGCCACCGTGGGCCGGGTGGAAAACCCTGGCGGCACCGGGCCGGAGATGGTGATGGAACGGAGCATTCAGACGGGGAAGACGCTGGCGGTCAATGTCTTCTGGATGGCGGAGCACCCGGTCCCCGCGGCTCCCTACCTGGTCTTTCTCCACCTGCGCGACCAGGTGGGAACCACCGTCGTCCAGCGCGATGCCCCCCCCTGGCAGGGGTTGTTCCCACCCGAAACCTGGCCCCCCGGTGCGCTCGTGGTTGAGCACCTCGCCATGCCCCTGCCCGAGACGCTCCCGCCGGGCGACTATCGGTTGGTGATGGGGCTGTACCACGGGGAGACGGGGGAGCGGTTTCCTGCCTTCGCTGTCCCGCCCCCTTCTGAGCACCTTGAGCACCTTGAGCACCTTGAGCATGATGAAGTGGACCTGGGGGAGGTCAGGATACTACCGGTGGAGAACCCCTGACCTGCCCCCTGACACTCCCCTCATTGCTCGCTGCGGCTGAGGCTGAGGACATAGCCACCGCTGCTCTCGCCGTAGCCCTGCACCCGAACACGGTAGCGCCCCTCCGTAGGGATAATCCCTTGCAGCAGCGCCCGGTTGCCCCCCCCGCTGTCATCATCCAGCGCCAGGAGCGTTTCATCGAGGTCATAGAGCACCACCAGCGGGTCGAGCATCCCATCACCGGCAGGCTCGCGCTCACCCTGCTCGCTTACCTGGATTGCAATACGGTCGCCGGCTGAGGCCGAAAAGAAGAAATCATCGGTATCACCAGGCGGGTCAATCGTGCCCGTGAGATGCTGCCCATAGGCCACGTCGCCCCCGTC
>DAOTUF010000565.1:0-3198 GCA_034437495.1 Chloroflexaceae bacterium
AGCGCCTGGAGCTGGCAACGCACCCCAGGGTCTCGTGACCTCCCTATCGGCTGCCCTTGCGGGCGAACTGGTCAACGTCGACTTACGGGGCTTCCCGCAAGCCCAACCCTTCAGGGTTGGGTCGTTGACGATACCTGTTTTTCTGTGCTCCAACCACCTCCTTTCTGTGGGTGGACGCACCCGGGACCCCCTGGCTAGGGGGTGAGCTTGAGTGTGAACCGCAGCTCTTCCCAGGCTGTCCAACGCTGGTTGCCGCTATATTCCTGCGCCCGTGCCCGCAACACATACTGGTTGTTGACCAGCAGCGAGCCAAATATCTCCTGGCTCAGCGGGTTGCATGGGTAGACATCCGAAGGGGAGTCTCCCGATGGGCAGTAGGGCGGGGTGGTGTCTTCTGGATTGGTCAGCGTAAACTGCTGACCGCCCGGCCCGGAGAGTTCAAACTGCACCTTACCGATGCCATCTCCGTTCGCCGGGGAGGGGAGATCGTTCTGGAACGCCTGGACCTCGAAGGCCGTTTGCGCTCGGTCATTGATTTCCAGGACGCTGCCGGAGGGAGCTTCGACCATCACCGGGTAGGAGTAGTTCTGTTCCACCTCGTCGGCAGTGAGCACTCGCCCATAGACCGCGACCAGGTAGTATTCACCTCTCCAGAAGCGGGCTGGCGGGTTGTCCGTCTTGAAGGATAGCTCGTTGCCGAGCGCAAGGTGATAATTGTCCCAGGCTCCCTTGATGTGGTCGTTTCCTTTGGTCACGTCCTGGCTGTCTCTCCATCTGCCGCCTTGATTTTCTCGTGGAACACTGTTGCCTTGTGCCCTGGCAATCTCGACGAGTTGGCCATCCAGGTACATCCTGGCGTTGCCATTGGCATCTACGGTATAGACCACATGGGTCAGGTCTTCGGTCACGGTTCCGCGCCGCGTCACTACGGACGGATCGGTGCCCCCCTGGTTCTTGGTTGTCACCAGGCGCACATCGTAGAGGTCCGTTGGCGCACCGCTCCATAGCCCCTGCCCAAACGTGAAGTTGCGATTGTTGCCGGTGTCTTCCGAGAGGGTCACGATACGCGCCGGGCCATCGAGAGTCAGGTCGGTCGGGCGTATCCACGCCTCAATGGTCAGTTCTTCGCTGCCATTTTCCCCGCCGATGGCAGCCACAATCTTGTCCGCGGTCGTGTCGGACTTGATGATGGTAGACGAATTGCGCGGGTCTGACGGGTTGGCTGTCTGGTTCACGCGCAGTCCGCGCCCTGGCAGCCACTCCACCTTCGAGGTATCTTCGATGGTCAGGTTGAGCGGGGTACCAACGCCGGAGACGTCTTCGACCACTTCGCCGTTCCCCTCCTCGAAGGTGTAGAGGGCCAGCAGACCATCGGTGATGCGGTCGCTGTCGTTCAGTCCGCCGGACGCTTCCGGGTACCAGAAGGTCAGGGTAATGGGCGGCGGCGGGATGATGAAGCGCACGGTTTCGGTGGTTTCGGTGTCCTCGTTGAATGCCGTGGCCTTTGCCTCGATGGTGTATTCACCCGCTGACAGGCTGCTGTACCGGTCGGTTGACATTTCGTTGCAGGTGCCGTCGGTGTCACCGAAGGCGCAGAATGGGGCCTCTTCTTCGCTGGTTTCGAGTACTTTGTCCCCCTCCGAGTCGCGGATGGTGAAGGTCACGTTGGAGATGCCCTGACCGTCTGTCGGTTCGTCGGTGCCGTTATCTTCCACTTCCTCGCGGGCGCGGAAGGCCCTGGCGCGGAACGCGGTCTCGCTGCGGTTGGTAATCGTAATCGGCTCATCCTGCGTCAGGGTGTTGTCCACGAAGTAGACATCGATGGGCATCTCCGGGATTTCGAAGGTCAGTTCGTCCTCTTCCCACTCCTCCTCGCCATCGCCCAGGTCGCGGATAGCCCGCACGCGGATGAGGTAGTCGCCGGTGGTCAGTTCGTCGTAGAGGTCCTCGTCCATCTCGTCACACTCGTCGCCATCGCTGGCGGGGTCGAAGACGCAGAACGCATCTTCCCGCGGGTCGCCATCGTCCTCGGCGTCATACTCGCTTTCAAAGATGGTGGTCGTCTCGTCGGCGGGGAGGTTTTGTTCGATAATCTTGAACTCCACGCGGTCAATCCCGTTGCCGTTTTCCTCGCCCACGCGGATATCGTAGGCTTTCACCTCGAAGCGCGTTTCGTCGCGGTCCTCGATGGTTTCCACCTCGTCAGGCTCGACAAATTCAATCTCGATGGACGACTCGATGCTAAACTTCCAGTCGGTTTCCTGGACTTCCACGCCACCCCAGTTGCGCACCCAGGCGTCGATGGTGTAGTTGCCGCTGCGCAGGTTTCGAAAGGCTTCCTCCTCCATCGTCTGGCAGTCGGTGCTCCCCGCTTCCTGCCCGAAGAGGCACAGCGATGGGCGCGACCCGCCGTAGCCATCGTCGTAGGAGGCGGTGTAGGCTTCTTCGTTCGGGTCGGCGTCTTCGACGAAGCGCAGGTTGCCGTCTACCATGTCGATGCCGTAGGTCTTCTCGATGCAGGTGCCATCCTCGTGGCACATCTCGAACCCGAATGCGGCGATACCGGCCCCGTTCTCGGTGTTCCCGTAGCGCGGGTCGTGCGCTTCCAGTTCAAACCGCGTCTCCTCAAGCTCCTTGATGGCTTCGTTAAACTCTGGCGCTCCATCCCGAAACGCGATCTTCATCTCGGGGATGACGAAGGTGAAGCCGAGCGGGTTGCCCGATTGCAGTTCGCCTTCAATCTGCCGCTTCGGAACGGCCCACAGCGTGTACCTGGTCTTGCTCTTGAGGGAGTGGAAGTCGCCATCATCGCCGTAGCTGATGGGGCGGCACGCGCTGCCGTCGAACCCGAAGGGGCAGTAGAAGGGCGGCGAAACGTCTTCGGTTCTCAGGATGTAGGGGATGTCTCCCTGCCCGGCGGGGAAGGGAATGGCGTTCTCCTCTTCGAACAGTTGGAACTCGACCTGATAGACCCCATCGCCGTTCTTGCCCAGGTCTATGCCCTGTTCCGCCTCGTCAATGTGGGCAACCAGGCGCACGATGGTGTCGTCTATCGCCGTGACCGACCGCGAACCGTCCTCGGTGAGAAAGTCGTCGTCCTGGTCCACGAAGCGCCGCGCAATCGGAGCCGTGTCAATCTGGAGTTCGCGTTCGTCTTCGACCCAGGCGTGCAGGTCCGACGCCTTGTTGGTCGCCAGC
>DAOTUF010000566.1:0-5321 GCA_034437495.1 Chloroflexaceae bacterium
TGACCAACCCATCGAGGTCGCGCCGCGGAAAGAAGTGCGCCAGCGCCGGGGGGACGATTTCGTGCAGGGCGGGGAGGTCGGGCAGCACCAGGGGATGCCCGAGCGCGAGGTATTCGAACAGCTTGAGCGGTGAAGCGGTCATATCGGTCAGGGTGTCGGGAATAACCAGCACATCCGCAGCGCTCAGCGTGCGGACCACCTCCTCCTGAGCACCCGGTCCGCTGCACCGGACGTGCTCACTGATGCCAAGCTCGCGGGCTTGCTGGCGCAGGGCCTCGACTTCGGCAGGTCGCCCCCCCACCAGCACCACCAGCAGCCGGGGATGCGCAGAGACCAGGCGGGCCGCGGCTTCGAGCAAGCCATCGAGCCAGCGATGGGCAAAGGTCATCCCGGCGTAGCACACCAGGTCGGCACTGGCCGTCAACCCCAGAGCGACCCGGGCCGCCGTGCGGTCCATAGCACAGGAGGCGAAGAGCGTTTCATCGTAAGCATCGGGCACGACAAACACCTCATCGGGGTGACGCCAGTCGATGGCGCTGAGGTAGCGGCGGAAGTGTTCCGTCAGCGAAACCACCGCCGCAGAGCGGGTCAGCGCGAGGCGGTCTATCATATGGACAAACCCCTGTGCCCACGGCTCTCTGGCGCGTGAGGGGTTGCGCAGTTCCATATCGTGGGCTTCATAGACCACGGGAATGTTCAGGCGTGGCCCGAACACGCTGCTCCACCAGGCGGCACAGATATTCTGGCGCACGTAGATGGCATCGACCCGCGGTCGCTGCGCCGCAATGATGGGCACACACATCCAGGCGAACGTGCTGTATTCCAGGTAGTACCAGAGCGACGAAGGAGCCAACCGCGACAGCTTGCCAAGGGCCGGGCGTGGCAGGTGCCGCGCCCCGACCTCGCGGAAGCGCGAGGGTCCCCGTCCCCAGTGTGCAATCAGCGCCAGCATATCGGGTTGGCGCTGCCGCAGTTCGCGCATCGTCGTATAGGTCTGGAGCGCGTTGGCCGACTGGAGCGTCAGGCTCGTCGGGTAGGCGATGTAACAGAGCATAGAGCAGCCTCATAGAGCGGTATCAGTTCGTCGGCGCGGTTCTCGGCGCTGAAGCGGGACGATTGGTCCAGGGCCCGCTGCCCCAACCGCTCCCGCAAGCCACGGTTGCGCAGCAGCACAGCCACCCCCCGCGGAAACGCCGCGGGAGCCTGTGCCAGCGGAGGCACGATGAAGCCGCCGTCGGGCAGGAAGGCCGGGGTACCGGCGGTTTCGGTGGCGACGAAGGGCGTACCCACAGCCGCCGCCTCCATCACCACCTTGGCCCCCCCTTCCATCACCGATGGCACCACCAGCAGGTCAGCCGCCGCCAGATATTCCCGAACCGCGGTGTGGGGCAGTTCACCGGTGAAGGACAGCCGGTCGCGGATGCCCCGCTCCCCTGCCAGGCGTTCAAGGTGGTCGCGGTAGTTCCCCACCCCCGCGACCGGGCGGTCGGGGCCGCAGAGGACCAACCCAACCCGGTTGCCAACCATCTGCTCTATCTCAGGGAGCGCTTGAATCAGCCCATCAAACCCTTTGATGGGCAGCAAGCGCCCGACCGCAACGAGCAGGTGGGGAGCATGCAAGCCGTGGCGCTGAGCTACCGCCCGGCGAGCAGCAGCCCGGAAGTGGGTAGGGTCCGTACCGGAGGGGAGGAAGCAGACGGCCCCAATATTCTGTGCCACCACAAAGACCCGGGACGGGTCGGCCCCGCGCTCGATAGCCGCATCGCGCCCGGGCGGGGAATAAGCCCGCATCAGGGTGGCCCGCTGGAGCGTGAGCCGCAGCAGATGGCGAGCCACGGCATAGCGCCCAAAGCCGTAGCTGGCACCTTCTTCACGGTGCATATCGCCGCCCTGGAGCACCACAACCAGCGGACGCCGAACGAGCGGCTGCCACAGGGCCGCAATGGAGCCAGGCGGGTAGCCACCCTCCACCAGCACCAGATCAACATCTCGCAGGCGGGTCAGGAGGGTCGCCCCATACGAGCGGAGCGCAAAGAGAAATGGCTGATAGTGAAACAGCCGCGTGCTCAATATCCCTTCTCCCCGTGCGAATATTCCGCGCCCGCGCCCCATCTCATAGACCGTGATACCCCCATCGTCCCAGATATGCAGTCCCCGTGGGACATCGCGTCCGGCCAGGGTGAGCACGCTGTAGCGGTGTCCGCGAGCCATGATAGCCCGCCCCAATTCGCCGTGGATTTCATTGCCGATATAGGCGGGTCCGTAGGCACTGATGAAGTGCAAAATGTGCATGGGTTCTATTCTACCTCACGAAGGGCTATATGGTGAATGCTGAACGAAAGTGGACGGGGGTCATCGCTGGCCCCTGCCCCCGCCGGCGGGCCGGGGTCGGAGCCGATACCCGAGCCACCTCCCGGGGCATGGAGTTCTATGAGGCTCGGACCCGCCGGCAGGGGCAGAGGAGCACTGACATAGCGCCGCAGCCAGTGACCGGCGGGGATGGGAAGGGTCTGCTGGTGCTGGCCATTGAGCCACAGCTCCAGCGGGCGTGCTCCCGGCAGGCTGTAGAGCGAAAGCTCCAGGGCAACCCGTCGGGGTCGGGGGGTGTAGACCCACAGACCCGCGCCATCAGGTGGCAGCCAGCGGGTCAGGCCAGGACCATCCGCTTCGAGCGGTGGCCAGCGTTCGTCAAGCCCTGGAAAGAGGGGAAATTCCTCGCGCTCCGCCTGGCCCGGTCCGTCAAGCCAGGCGGCTACCGCATCAAGCCGATAGGCCCGCAGGGACTCATTGGCATAGACCCGGCTCAGCGGGCCAAGCGTTCTCCGAGCCGTGGCGACCTGCTGGTCGGCCTGCTCCGGGCGGGAGGGGGTCTCATGCACGACCAGGTAGCGCACGCGCAGGCTGCGGAGCAACTGGTCACGCTGCGCATCGGAGAGCGTGATGATATCCGGGCGGTTCGAAGCCGCATCAGCCCGGGCAATCGGTGGCATCGCCTCCTGGGGCATGTGGGGGACGCTCCGAGAAACCAGCCCCGTCAGGATATACTTGCCATGGAAGGTCTGGGCATACATCTCCAGGCGGTCCCGGTCGAACCGACTGAGCGGTAATTCTAGCACACTCCATTCGCCCGGCTCGGCGGCAATCTGCTCATAGAAGGGGGAGACCGTTGCATCGGTGAGCGGAAAGGGGAAGCGCAGGGTTTCCGCCGCAATGAGCACAATGAGCACGCCGACCAGGAGCCAGGCGCGACCACTGGGAAGGGAGCGAAGGAGCCGCGCCACTCCGACCGCAGCAACGAGACCCACCATCATGGTTGTCACCCCGTTGATGCGTACGGGGGCCCGCAGTGTGTCAACAATCGGCAGGACTCGAAACAGGGCATAGGGGAGGGGGATGCCAGTGTTCTCCCCATTGATGACCAGGTGGGGTCCAAGCGACAGGACCAGGCAGATGCCCGCCAGGACTGCCCAGATACCCGCCACCCGTGGAGCCACCACCAACCCGACCAGGGACAGGACGAGCGGCAGGACCGCGAAGATATGGGGGGACCACCAGTCGGGCGGGAGGGGTTGCCAGACAACCCCCGGGGTGTGGTGCAGCAACCGCACAACATCTGCACTGAAAACCAGTTCATCACTTTTGCGGGCATAGGCCGTCGTCATCGATTCAATCGCGGCAGGCCCCACAAACGGGGCCATCGCAAGGGTGCCCATCACCGCAATGCGGGACCAGGTTCCCAGGTGCTTCCGTAGGGCCGGTCGCCCACCCAGGTGCCAGTCCCGCAGCGCATACCACCCCAGAAGGGGAGCCAGCACCAGGAAGGCATGAAAGAGGTGGTACCATTTGCTCAGACCCGTCAGCAGCAGCGCACCCGCTGCCACGGCTGCTATTCGCCAGGTGCGGTGGTGCAGGGCAGCGAGCACGGCCAGCACCACCAGGGGAACGCCATAGTCGCTCAGCGTGGCCAGCTGGGCCCCCCGCAGTTCCATAAGCCGCTGCGGTGAGCAGAGCACGATAACTCCCGCGATGGTGGAAGCAGGCGCATGCCCACTGATATGCCGGGCCAGCAGGAAGGTGCTGTAGCTCGTCAGCACGAGCACGAGCAGGGTGAGCAGATTGTAGGTGACGATGATGCCGAAGAGCGGAAGCAGCGGGGACCCGATCAGACCCAGGGGGAGGTTCAGCGAGTGCAGATAGAGTGAGGCCCCCTGGGGGTAGAACAGCGCTATCGTGTGGTAGGGGTTGGTCTGTTCGACAAAGAGCGCCTCCCGAACCCACCAGAGGTTCCAGGCGTGCTGCCACACATCCTGAGAAAGTTCGCCGGGGATGGCCGGGAAGTGGGTCGGCAGGTGCAGGAGAAGCGGCCAGGTTGCGATGCTGGCCAGCGCGGTGTAGATGAGCAGCGCGACGAGGTGAGAAGGGAGCGAGGGAAGAGAGAGAGAGGGGACCCGAGGATGACGAGGTTCCCGATATTTCACCATATGAAGCGATTGAAGCAATGATACGGGCATTGGGAATAGGAAACTCTGATGGGACCATGCAGCATCCCGTGACCGGAGCTATTGTACCATGACCTTGCCCCTGGCAGAACCGTCAACCATGCGGCTCCGTCTCCCAGTAGCATCGTCACCTCCGGGCAAGAAGCTTCATTGAGAGATTCTGGCTACTGTTTGACTATTTTGAGGGGGGAAATGCGAAAAGGGTAGCACCCCAGAAAAGCGTGGAGGAGGCTTGACCGAATAAACCCGCCGCAAGCCGCGCCACTGGAGTGGCAGTGGTGAGGCGGGTTTCTCAATGGCTTGAGCCAGCCGCATGGCGCTCTTGCGAAACCCCCCCTTGAATGGTATCATTCGTTCAGGTCTCCCATCCATAAACCGAAGGCCCACGGGCAGACTTGAGGTTCTCAGGCGTCGGGAGTGCCCCTTTCCAACGTATCGGTATCTGGTTCCATCGGCGAACCTTCCGGTGGGTAAAACCGATAGCGTATGAGCCAATCGGCTCACGTATCGTAGACCGGCTGCCGCTTCGGCGGCAAGCGGAGCATGCGTAGTCCCCTGGGGAGCGCCCACAAGAAGCCGCGGGGCTTGAGACCCTGCGGAGTGTCACAATGCGAAATCTTTTCCTGATAATGGACCATGGCATGGTCGAGGGCGAAACGTAAAGAGACCCATGCCCGGACCAGATTCAAAGGGAAAACACGTTCAGCAAAAGGAGACAGGTTGTCAACGACCACCCGCTGAAGCGGGGGGCTTGTGAAGCGCAAGCCGACGTTGACCAGTTCGCCCGCAAGGGCAGCCGATAGGGAGGTCACGAGACCCTGG
>DAOTUF010000567.1:0-1943 GCA_034437495.1 Chloroflexaceae bacterium
GGGCACCAGCAGGCGGGAGACCCGCGGGGGTGGAGACGGAAACCCCAGAACAAAAGACTGTCCCTCTGCCAGCGATGCCACCAGCGCTCCCGGAAATCCCCCGGACTGCCCCCACTCATCCCCACTCGCCGGTCCAGGGCGCGGGGCTGGCCTGCCGGGAAGATGGCGATGGTGTGGAAATGCCAGGAGGCCAGAAGGCGATAGACCTGGGAGATGCGCCGTTTCTCGCGGCCTCTGCCCACCCCTACCGTCCTCGCCACCAGGTGCGCCCCCTGTGGGATATGCGCTGGTACGAACTGCTGATGCTGCCGTTCCAGTCGGCGGGGGTAGCGCTGGCCGATGGCTTCGGAAGAACGCGCATCCACCGCAGCGGAGACTTCCCGCGGACGGCCCCTCGTCGTCGGGGGTATTCCCCCGTCCCGGAGCGGGAGCGTCCACCCTTCTCCTGGTTTCAACTAATCGCCCTGGTCTTGCTGGTGGCGCTGCTCCTGCTGCATGGCACCCACCTTTCGCACCAGCGCAACCGACAACGCGACCTGGAATATCTCGAACAAGCCAGACACCACCTGGCAGAGGTGCAGAACGCCCCGGATGAGCAAGCAGCGCTGGTCTCGCTCGACCGCGCCGGGCGAGCCATTCGTCGGGTACGAGCCAACCCGCAGGTAACTCCGGCAAACCCGGCCCTCTGGCTCCCCTTTCAAGACATCGAATACGACTATGAACAGGCGATGATGATGCTCCATCGGCTTTCCTATTTCGAGCAGCCGGTCCTGTTTGCTCAGCACCCCCTCCCCAACGGCCATTTCGACAGCGTGGTGATACCGCCAGCAAGCACCGGCGTGACCGATACGACCGCGTTGGAGGCGCTGGCGTATGGGTATGCCCTCGATATCCGCAGTGTTCCGCCACGGCTCTACCGCATTCCGCGTGAGGGCGGGGAGCCGGACGTGTTCCTGGAAGCCGGCGACATCGTTCAGGCGGCGGAGGTGGGAAGTCTGCGGTCCCAGGCATGGTCCGGAGATGCCATCGTCGTGGTGGGGGAGCAGGAAGGGAGCTACCGGTCCTACACGCACAAGGGGGCGACGTGGGAGGCGACGGCTCTGGGGGGCAGCGACCGCTGGAACCCGATGGGACGGCTCGATATGGAGGGGTACGACCGCAATCTCTACTTCTGGGGAGCCGAGATGGGAGAGATTGTGAAGTTTCTCGATGGTCACTACCACGCTGCCCCCTCTCTCTGGTTTGACGCCGGGAGCCTGGACCCGACGGACCTGGATATGGCGGTCGATATGGCCGTCGATGGGAATATCTACCTGCTCCACGCCAGCGGGCACGTGCTGGTCTTTACGACGGGTCAGCTTGCGCGGCGGGTCGAACCCGATGCGCTCGTTCCCCCCATCCAGACCGTCACGCGGTTGCGCGTCACCGGCCCCTCCGACGGGGGATGGGTCTTCCTGCTCGACCGGCCCAACGAGCGGATTATCCAGATGGACAAGCAGGATGGCAGGGTCATTCAGCAGATACGGATGCCCCCGGACAGCCCCCTGCGCCTGGACCGCCTCACCGACTTCTCGGTGGATGTCAGCAGCGAGCCGCCCATGCTCTACCTGGTCAATGGCGGGCAGATAGTGCGGGCTGCGCTGCCGGTGCCTCCGCCACCCTTTGCTCCGACGACGGAAGCGTGGGGAGAGCGACAGGGGCCGTGAGCGAGGGGAGGGGAGGAGCCAGAACTGTGGTTCATGGTTCCTCGGTTCCTCCCCCTATTTGACAGAACGGGCCGCTCCTGCTATCATTTTCCTCGTCCTCAGTGGTATCAATACCTTCGCCAATTATTCGGGGGTCAGGTCAGCAGGGAGCGGATGGATACGCCCCATCCCCGTGACCTGCACCAGGATCCGACGCAATAAACTCGGCTCTGGTTTTTCCGGAAGGAGTTTTATGAC
>DAOTUF010000568.1:0-3071 GCA_034437495.1 Chloroflexaceae bacterium
GAAGCCATACGGGTAGCCCTACCCGGCTTGGGGCTGGTTTTTCGTCTTACGACAGGAAAACCAGCAAACCCTCTCGCCTTGCGGCGGTCATGTGGGCCTCGTTCAGATAGGGAGGCTTGTCGGGCTGGCCGCACGAGCATAGACCGTCTGCCTGGTTAACGACCAGCGAGAGGGACTGGGACTGGCACCCCGCATCCCAGGGTCTCGTGACCTCCCTATCGGCTGCCCTTGTGGGCGAACTGGTCAACGTCGGCTTCCGGCTTCCCGCAAGCCCAACCCTGAAGGGTTGGGTCGTTGACTAGTCCCTGAGTCTCTGATAGAGATTGTACCCCTTTTTTCCCCATCTATCAACCTGCGACAGGCTGTAGGATGAGAAAAAACCGTCGTTACTCGTCGGAATCCTGACCGGCTTCGGTGGCGAGCACGAGCGTTATCTCACGCCCGAACGCAGACCGAAACAGGTTGGCGCGTTCGTTGGCCGCCCAGATTTCCACGGTGGCATCGCCGCTGGCCTGAACCGCAACGCGGATGGGGTCAGCTTCAAGATCAACCTCCACTCCCTGCACCACCTGGCTCTTGCTGCGTTCCAGGTATTCCGCAATGCGCAGGAATGAACCAAGCCGCGCAGCCCGCTCCTCATCATCCTGGTTCAGGACCCCCCGGTATTCGCGGACATCGACCGACCCTTTGCGATGGAGCCGCACGAGCAGCGCCAGCAGCGCTATCTCGCGGTGGGTAAAACCATTGAGCGCCGAATGGACCACGAGGTAGGCCGAGTGCTTATGGTGGTCATAATACCCGACCTGCACCCCGATATCGTGCAGGGTCGCTGCATAGGAGAGGAGTTCTCGCTCCCAGGCTCCGTAGCCATGGAGGGGGCGGAACTGGTCAAAGAGCGAGAGGGTGAGTTCCGTCACCCGGTGGACATGGGCTGGTTCATAGGCACAGAGGTACGCCAGATTATCCACGCTAAAGCGGCGAACATCGGGGATGAGCGGGGGAGACTGTCCCTGCAGAAAGTGCTCGTAGAAGAGACCTTCGCGCAGACCCGACCCGCTTACCGTGAGCGCCTCAAAGTTGCCCCGCGTCATCAACTGGCGGAGAATGATCGCACCGGGGAGAATGAGGTGGACCCGGTCCCGGCTCAGGCCGGGGATAGCGGCTCGCCGGTCGGCATTGCTGCGGCGGAGCATGCTGATAATGTTTTCGAGTGCTTCCAGGGTGAGCGTATAGGCATGGATACGGCCCAGGGGGTGGTTGGTGCGCTTCTGGTCTATGCGGGCCAGGTTGCGGATTGTGCCCCCAACCCCGACCATCATCGCCCCGGCAGAAGCCTGGAGCCAGGTCAGGTCTGCAAAGGCATCGGCTGCCCCCTGTTCGAGCATCCGAAAGTCCCGCTTGCTGATGGGATCGGAGTGGACAAACCGCTCCGACAACCGCACCGTGCCTACAGGCTGCGAGAAGGAGCGGCTGAAGCGCCGTTCGTAGACTTCCGTCACTTCGGTGCTGCCCCCCCCGATATCAACCACGTAGCCGCTGGCTATGGTCGTTGCGTTCACAACGCCCAGGTAGCCATAATAGGCCTCTTCCTCGCCGCTCAAGATGCGCAGGCGAAGACCGGCCTGACGATGGAGCCGCTCCAGAAACTCTTCCTGGTTGGCGGCTTCGCGGACGGCACTGGTGCCGACTGCCACGAGATGCTGAACATTGGTTGACTGACAGAAGGTGTGGAACATGCGCAGGACTTCGATAGCCCGTTGCATAGGGATGAGTTGCAAACGCTGATCAGCTCCGACGCCTTCGGCAAGGCGCACCGGGCTGCTCACTTCGTCAACGAGGCGGAACGAATGGGGGGGGGTACAGGCCATCACAATGAGGCGAGTCGTGTTTGAACCCAGGTCAATGATACCAACGCGCTGCATGAATGAAAGTGCTCCAACCGGCTCACATCCCGCTCCCCTCGGGGAAGAGGCTGGCGAACCGGCCCTATCTCCAGTATGCTACTGCACAACTTCTCGAATTTGTTGAACCACGGTCTCCAGGTCTGCGTAGTCGATGACCAGGGGTGGCAGGAGGCGCAGGACGGTTGGCCCTGCCGGGAGCGCCAGAATGCCCCGTTCGAGCAGGGCCGCAAGAAAGGGCTGGACGCGCTCTTTGAGTTCCAGACCAACCAGCAACCCCCGACCGCGCACTTCGCGCACCCGCGGCAGGGACAGGCTTCGCAGGGTCTCCATGAGCCACTGCCCCTTTTCTGCCGCCTGCTGCGGGATACGTTCCTCCTGCATCGTGCGCAGGACGGCCCGCGCTGCCGCACACACGACCGGCCCTCCCCCAAACGTCGTACCGTGCATCCCGCTGCGAAAAGAGCCGTGGCGCTCGTGAACGGCGGTCGCGCCCATCGGAAGCCCCCCCGCTATCCCCTTGGCAAGGACCAGGATGTCGGGGATGACCCCGTCTCGCTCCAGGGCAAAGAGGTCGCCCGTGCGCCCAAAGCCCGTCTGAACCTCGTCCAGGATGAGCAGCGCCCCCCGCTCGTCGCAGAGGCGGCGAGCCTCCGCCAGATAGCCCGGGTGGGCTGGTTGAACACCGCCCTCCCCCTGCACTGGCTCCAGGAGCACCGCAGCGGTGGTATCGTCCACCGCCCTCCCCAACGCCTCCGGGTCATTGTACGGAACATGGAGGAAACCCGGAATGAGCGGCAAGAACGGTTCACGATATTTTGGTTCCCAGGTAGCGCTGAGGGCCCCTAGCGTACGGCCATGGAAGCCACGCTTTGCGGCCACGACGCGCGGTCGCCCGCCGGTGATGAGGCGAGCAAACTTGATACTCGCTTCGATGGCCTCCGCCCCGCTGTTGCAGAAGAAGATGCGCGAGGGGAACGGCAGCGCAGCCGTCAGTTCTTCCAGGTAGGCCGCTCGCTGGTCATTGTGGAAAATTTCGGGACAACTGACCAGGCGGCTCACCTGCGCCTGGACCGCTGCGACCATGGCGGGGTGGGAGTGTCCCAGACTGGCAGCTCCATGTCCGCCCACACAGTCAATAAACTCCCGCCCCTCGGCATCCCACACCCG
>DAOTUF010000569.1:0-5216 GCA_034437495.1 Chloroflexaceae bacterium
CGCTCCGCACCTGCGCCTACATCGTCCTGGCAGAAGAGAAGTATCGCCTGCCTGTCTATGCGGTTCTTATCAACATTCTGCCGCCCGCCGAAATCGGAGGGGAAGGGGAAGCCGCGCTGCTGGCCCGCAGCCGAACCCTGGTGGCTCGCCTGCCCTTCGACCAGCTTGATGTGCTCGTGGTCGACGAGATGGGCAAGAACATCAGCGGCACCGGTATGGACACCAACGTCATTGGGCGTCTGCGCATTCCTGGCGAAGCCGACCCTCCCACCCCCCGCATCAGCATCGTGGTCGCGCTCGACCTGTCCGACGCCAGCCACGGCAACGGGGCAGGGGTGGGGCTGGCGGACCTTATCCCCTCCCGCCTCGCCCACAAGATAGACTTCGCAGCCACCTATATCAGCCACCTGACGGCGGGCATCATCGGGGTGCAGCGGGGGGCCTTGCCCATCACGCTCCCCACCCCCCACGACACCGTTGCAATGGCCCTGCGCGTGTGCGGGCAACCCGACCCGAACGCGGTGCGCCTGGCCCGCATCCGCAACACCTTGCAGCTCGATGAAATCCTGGTCTCCCCGCCGCTGCTGCCAGAAGTGACCGCCAACCCCCGCCTGGATGTGGCAGGGATGGCGGCGTGGGACCTGGAGACGAACGAAGCATAAGCCGCTTCCCCGCTCATCCCTGGCGAGCCGCCTGGAACCGCTCTGCTATCGCCTCCCAGTTGACCGTGTTCCACCAGGCATCCAGGTATTCGCCCCGCTGGTTCTGGTACTTCAGATAGTAGGCATGTTCCCACACGTCAATACCGAGCAGCGGCGTCCTCCCCCCGGAATAGGGGCTATCCTGGTTGGGCGTGTTCATCACCTCAAGCCGCCCATCCTCGTCCATCACGAGCCATGCCCACCCGCTCCCGAACTGGCCCAGACCAGCATCATTCACCAGTTCTTGCAGGTGGCCCACACTCCCAAACGTGTCATCAATCGCTTCGGCCAGGTCGCCCGACGGGTCTCCCCCTCCGTTCGGACTCATGATTTCCCAGAAAAGGGAATGGTTGGCATGTCCTCCGCCGTTGTTGCGCACCGCCGTGCGAACCTCTTCGGGGATGGTGTCCAGGTCGCGCAGGAGCGCCACCACCGTCTGGTCCTGAAGGTCGGGGTAGTCTTCCAGGGCCGCATTCAGCTTGCTCACATAGCCGCTATGGTGCTTATCGTGGTGAATCTCCATGGTCATCGCATCGATGTGCGGCTCAAGGGCATCATACGCATAGGGCAGGGGTGGCAGCACAAAGCGTGCCTGCCCTCCCCCCTCCCCCCCTCCGCTGGCAACGGGCGAACGGGTCGGCTCCTCCTCCTCACGCTCACGCGGGCTGGTCCTGATACAGGCCGAGAGCAGTGTCGCAGCCCCTCCGATACCCGCCCCCTTCAAAAGCTGGCGGCGAGTGAGGGGCTGCCGGGTGGCACGAACCAGAATACCTTCACGGGAACCGGTGTGCTGTGTACTCATAAAGCTCATCCTCTCTTGTGTCTCGTGATATCCTGCTGACTGGAATGAACGGTTCTTACTGAGACCGTTTCCAACCTCACATCTCGACGAGAGGCGTTGCAATTTTCGTACCAGGCAGGTCCGGTACCCGACCCCCGCCCCCCATCACACCTGGCACGCCTCCACCGCAATGCCCCGTTCCATCACCGCAGCAATGGCCCGCAGCCGCGGCATCAGCGCGGCGAAGTTCTCGAAATTGAGCGACTGCCCCCCATCGCTGCGGGCACGGTCGGGGTCGGGGTGAACCTCCAGGATGATACCATCGGCACCGGCAGCCAGCGACGCCAGCGAAAGCGGTGGCACCAGATACCACTTCCCGGTCGCGTGGCTCGGGTCGGCAATCACCGGCAGGTGGGAACGGCGCTTGACCAGCGCCACCGCGTTGAGGTCCATCGTGTTGCGCGTGGCCGTTTCGAAGGTGCGGATACCCCGCTCACACAGAATCACATTCGGGTTTCCCTGGGCAATGACATATTCAGCGCTCAGCAGCCATTCCTCAATCGTCCCCGACAACCCCCGCTTGAGCAGCACTGCCCTGCTGGTGCGCCCCACCTCTTCGAGCAACTGGTAGTTCTGCATATTGCGGGCCCCAATCTGAAGAATGTCCGCATAGTGGGCGACCATCTCAACGTCGGTGGGGGTCATCACTTCGGTGACGATGGGTAAGCCTGTCTCCTCCCGCGCCTTCGCCAGCAATTGCAACCCCTGTTCGCCCAACCCGCGGAACGCATAGGGGGAAGAACGCGGCTTGAAGGCTCCGCCTCGCAGCATCGTCGCCCCTGCCTCGCGCACCGTGTGTGCCGTGGAGATAATCTGTTCCTCGCTCTCGACCGAACACGGCCCGGCAATGACGATGCAGGGGTTGTTCCCGCCAATCTTGTTCCCGCAGATTTCGACAATCGTATCCTGGGGGTGGAACTCGCGTGAGGTCAGCTTGTAGGGGCTGGAGACCCGCACGGCCTGGGCGACTCCCGTGAAATATTCCAGTTCCTCACGCAGGGTGGGGGGGATACTGGAGCCAACGACTCCGATAATAGTCCGTTCTTCTCCACTCGACAGGTGGCCTTTCAAATGGTACTCCGCCAGACGGTCCAGGACGGCCCCGACGTCGGCCTCGGTCGCATCACTTCGCATCACGACGATCATGGAATTATCCTCCTCCTTGGTATCTGGATGACAGGGACACAACGCACGTGGTTCGGACGGTATGAGACGAAGGGATTGCCGGGTCTCGGCAGCATCCGCAACATGGATCATCGCACTCATGATTCCTTCTCCATCTTTGCATGGTCGGGACGCAGGGCCCATGCATCCCGAAGATAAACATGGACAATCTCGCTGGCATGCCGGGTCGTGTTCCAATGAATCAGGACGCGAATACACCGGGGCAAACTTTCCGGTACCTCCACCTCCTGCCCACACATCAGGGCCGTGCCAACCCACCCGAGTTGACGGGCTGCCACGGCGGGAAATTCGGCAGTGAGATCGGGCGTCATGGTAAAGAAAACGCTGGCCACGTCGTCCGGGATAATCCCATTGGCCTCGATGAGCTGTTGCAGCAGCTCACGGGTGGCTTCCAGGATTGCTTCACGGGTGTTTTCGTTTGCGGTGATGGCTCCTCGGATACCGCGACACCAGACCGTCATTGGCTTGTACTCCTTTGTTACCTTGGTCCGTTTGGTCCGTTTGGTCCGTTTGGTCCGTTAGTCAACAAGAAAGGGCGTGGAGCCTGCTGCCCCACGCCCTGTGTCTTTTCCTTTATGGTCAAAATCTACGCAACGAGAGGCAACCAGGCACGTTGATGGCTGGTAAAGTAATAAAACCAGAAGTGCAGGTTGCTGCGCAGAGAGAACATACCATCTTACCCTTTGACCGACAATCCACTTGCCGCAACTATAGCACAGAACCTTGCGCCCGTCAAGCGGTATTGGTACAATTGGGGCCAATGTACCCTGAACCCGAACGATGTGATTGAACTTTTGCTGCACCGGGAGCGTCAGATGTCATGTCCGATATCCTGGAAGCGCAACCCCTTTTTCAAAGAGGACCGACCCCAGGTGGTTCGGAGCGGCAGGGAGTGCGATGAATACGAACCAGAACTCTAAGAAAAGCGACCTGACCAGACGAGATGACGCACTGCTGGCCGAAAATGCCCGTCTGCGGAAGCGGGTGGCCGCGCTGGAGCGCCAGCTTGCGACCCACGCGGTGTGTTTCGAACTGGAGAGAGAGCGGGAATGGGCGGAAAAGGCGCTGCATAAGAGCGAAGAACGCTACCGCTCCATCATCACGACCATGCACGAGGGAGTCATCCTCCACGACCAGGACGGGGCTATCCGCGAATGGAACCACCGCGCCCGCGAGATGCTCGGGCGCACCACCGAGAAGCTCCTGGGGTTGGCTCCAGGAGATACCCACTGGCAAGCCATTCAGGAAGATGGCACCCCCTTCGATGGACGGAACCATCCCTCGCTCGTGGCGCTGCGCACGGGCCACCCCTGCTCCAACGTAGTCATGGGCATCTACAAACCAGATGGGACGCTGACCTGGCTGCTGGTGAATGCCCGGCCCCTGTTTGATAACCACACCTCCCCTCCCGCCAGACCGTGTGGGGCCGTCACCACCTTCATCGATATCACCGAGCGCAAGCAGGCCGAGGACCAGCTTACCGCGGCCTGCGCCGACCTGGAGACCGTCACAGCGCAGCTTCGCCGCAGCCGTGACCTGCTTCGCACCCTCTTTGACGGTCTCCCCGATGGGTTGGTGCTGCTTGACAACGAAGGAAGGGTGCTGGCCATCAACCAGGCCATTGCCGCGCTCCTGGGGAGAACGGTGAAACCCCTGCTCAACCGGTTCTGGATAGATATTTGCCAGGAGGCGTCCCCCCCCTTCCCGTGCAAGGTCGTGTTCCAGACCCTCACCGACGGGGTGGCTCACCGCCAGCGCGAACGCTACGTTCCCCCCTCCTCCGCCTATCGCTCCTCGCGCATTCTCGATATTCAAACCCTCCCCATCATGGAGCAGCCCCATGCGGCAGACCCGATGAACCGGGTGAACCAGATAGACCAGGTAGTCGTTCACGTGGTCGATGTCACCGAGCAACTGACCATGGAGACCATCGCCATCCAGAATGAGCGGCTCGCCGCCAGTGGGACCCTGGCCGCGACGGTGGCCCACGAAATCAATACCCCCCTGCAATCCATCAATCACTGCCTCTTCCTCGCCTACGACCTGACCGACCCGCAGCGGGATACCTACCTCACGATGGCGCGGGACGAAATTGCCCGTATCAGCCGCATCGTCCGCCAGTTGCTCGATTTTCATCGTCCGGCGGCCTCCCCTCCCGCACCCTTCGATGTCAACTTGCTGCTGGACCGCGTGCTCAACCTGACCGGCGGCACCCTCGCCCGAAACCGCATCACCGTCGTGCGAAACCTGACCCCCAACCTCCCCCCTCTGTGGGGGCGGGCCGACCAGATTACCCAGGTCTTTATGAACCTGGTGCTCAATGCCCAGAAAGCCATGCCCGACGGCGGAGAACTGCGCGTCTGCACCATGACCATGACCATGACTATGGCCATGGCTATGGCGACATCCACACCGGGCAGTGGGGCAGAGAGACCAGCAAACCAGCCACCCTCCCCACCCTGGCTGTCGGGAGAGGCCCCCGACAGAGG
>DAOTUF010000570.1:0-2504 GCA_034437495.1 Chloroflexaceae bacterium
CAGGCAGACGGTCTCTGCTCGTGCGGCCAGCACGACAAGCCGCCCTATCTGAACGAGGCACCCGTGACCGCCGCAAGGCGAGTGGGTTTGCTGGTTTTCCCGCCGTAAGGCGAAAAACCAGCCCAGGACAACGTTAAGGAGGGCGGCGGTGCTTCCTCCACCAGCACGAAGCAGGTGGTTTCCTGCGCCGCCATTTCTATGAACTAAAGCATCCGCCAGGCACAACCCCGATTTTCCGGGGGGAGGCCCCGCGGCAGATGCCGCATATCCGCTCCTCTTCGAACAAGTTTTCCGGAAATGTGGGAGGAACTGAGAGGTTCTGTGTTCTTTGCATTCCTGGAAATCTGAACCATGAACAACGGACCCGACACACCCGACACACCCGACGCCGCCGAACCCGCTGCTCCTCCCGAGGGCAGCACTCCCCCGTCCCCCAACACCCCCCTGCGCAGTGTCTACACCTCCAACCTCCCCACCATCCTGGAACGCCAGGGCATCTCACTGGTCGTTTCGACCTACCAGGCGGGACGGGTCGTCCTCCTCCGCGTGGACGAAGGTAAAGATCAATACCCACTTCTGTCTGTATCGCAAGCCCATGGGGATGGCCGCCAACCGTACGCACCTCACCATTGGCACGGAGTTTTCCATTCAAGAATTGCGCAATATGCCCGACGTGGCCCGCAAGCTGGAGCCGCCCGGCAAGTACGACGCCTGCTACCTCCCGCGGTGGGTGCATATCACCGGCGATATTGACATTCACGAGATGGCCTGGACGAACAACGGTCTCTGGTTCGTCAACACCCGCTTCTCGTGCCTGTGTACGCTCGACCACGACCACAGCTTCATCCCGCGCTGGCGGCCCCCCTTCGTCACGGCGCTGGCCCCCGAAGACCGCTGCCACCTGAATGGCCTGGGCACGGTCAACGGGCGTCCGAAATACGTCACGGCCCTGGGCGAGACGGACCAGCACGAAAGCTGGCGGCAAAACAAAGCCCGCGGCGGTATCCTGATGGACATCGAAACCAACGACGTACGGTTGCGCGGCCTCTCGATGCCCCACTCCCCCCGCGTCTACAACAACCAGCTGTGGTTGCTAGAATCCGGGGATGGGAGCCTGGTTCGGGTGGACCGGAACAACTGGCAGGTCGAAACCATCGCCCGGCTGCCCGGCTTCACCCGCGGTCTCGACTTCAGCGGCCCGCTGGCCTTCATCGGCCTGTCGCAAGTGCGCGAATCGGCCATCTTCAGCGGTATTCCCCTGGTGGAGCGGCTAAACGAGCGCTCGTGCGGGGTGTGGGTCGTCCACCTCCAGACCGGGGAAATCGTGGCCTTCTTGCGCTTTGAAGAGGCCGTGCAGGAGATATTTTCCGTCCAGGTGCTCCACGGGATACGCTTTCCGGAGATTATGGACGCGAACAACCGCCACCTGGCCAGTTCCTACACCCTCCCTGACGAGGCGCTGGCCGATGTTCCACCGCAAGCCCGAAACCCGACCCCGTCCACCGAACGACGCACCAGGCGGAGACGGTGAGCCAGCCGCTCTCTTTAACTTTAATCTTTATCTCTGGGTCCGCAGTACTTCAATGGCAGAAACGTAGGTAAGGAGAAACGATGGAGTATCACGAAAATCAGGAGCAGGACTACGACCACCCCGACGGACCGCCCAACGGACCGCCCGAGACGCCGCCTCGCCCACAAACTCTGGCGCGGTGGTGGCACAGGCCACGGGTGGAACAGACCATCCCGACCCATCTCTTCCACTGGCTGCGCCACCGGCTTCAGGGTCTTTCCGAAGAGGTGAAGCGCTCGGCGGACTGGTGCTCCCCCATGCGCCACCGCTGGTCGCGGACCCGTCGCAGACTGGCGCTCTGGGTCGTCGGGGGGGCGCTGGTGGCGGCCCTCAGCGGAACGACGGGTACCTTCCGGGCGCGGCCCGTCTATGCCGCAGCCATCACCGTTACCAATGGGGGGGACACCGTAGCCAATGGCGATGGGTGTACCCTGCGCGAGGCTATCATCAATGCGACCTACGATAACCAGTCCGGTTCAACCGACTGTCTGGCGGGCAGCGGAGACGACACCATCACGCTGGATGTTGCCACGGTGACGCTCAATGGGCAACTTGACGTTGACGATATGGGCAATGGGGCAGTCACGATTGAGGGGCAGTCGCCCGGCGGCACGGTCATCGACGCTAATTACAACGGACGGGCGTTCGATGTTGATAACGCAACGCTCACCCTCTCTCGAGTGACCATCCAGAATGGGGATGTTTCTGGCGATGGCGGCGGTATCTACAATTCCTACGGAGACGTCACGCTCCGAGACAGCACCGTCTCGGGCAACGATGCCTACAATGACGGCGGCGGCATCTACAACTATGGGGGCACCCTGACTATCGAAAACAGCACCGTCTCGGGCAACGATTCCTACGACGACGGCGGCGGTATCTACAATTCCTACGGAGACGTCACGCTCCGAGACAGCACCGTCTCGGGCAACGA
>DAOTUF010000571.1:0-12346 GCA_034437495.1 Chloroflexaceae bacterium
TGGATAAAGCTATTTTCTTTATTGCATACCCATACCGGCTAGTAGCGGTCAATAACTACCCCTTTTGTGAGCATGGAAAGCCGGAGGGCAGGCCCCCGCAGCGAGCGGGCGGGGGCCTGACCGGAGGCGGGAGGATATACCCCGCACTAATGGACGAGAATCTAAGGCTCAAAGGCTCTTGGTAACTATCTGTAAAAACTTCTCCACCAGGTCCGGATCGAACTGGGTTCCCGCGCAGCGCCTGAGCTCCTCCACGGCCTCCTCATGGCTCATGGCCTTGCGGTAGGGGCGGTCGCTGGTCAGCGCATCGAAGATATCGGCCACTGCCACAATCCGCCCGATGAGGGAAATGCCCTGCTCGTTGTTTTCTTCCGCATCGGTGTCCGTATCGTCTCGGATTTCGGCAGCATCCCGGCGGATACCCTTCTTGCCCCGCGGGTAGCCATTCCCGTCCAGCCGTTCGTGGTGCTCCTCGATAGCCTGACGCTCGATGGGGAGCAACCGCAGCAGGTCAGCATCTTCCAGCAGTTCAATACCGTAGACCGGGTGGCACTTCATCTGGTCCATCTCGTCATCGGTCAGACGGCCCGGCTTTTTCAAGACATCGTCGGAAACCCCAATCTTGCCCACGTCGTGCAGGATGCCGCCAATGTGAATATGGTGGAGCATCTCTTCAGAAAGGACGATTTTGTTCGCCCGGCTCAGTTCGCGGGCAATCGCAACCGAGAAGTCGGCCACCCGCTGGCTGTGTCCGCGGGTGTAGGGGTCTTTGCGGTCAATGAAGCTGGTTATCCCATTGATAAACCCGCGGAACATTTTGCGGGTTTCGTTGTAGGAGTGCATGAGTTCGAGGTTGAGCCGCGAAAGCTCCCCGTAGAGGTCCGACAGCTGAAGAATGGTGGCGGCCTGGTTTGCGAGCATCTGGAACAGCACCTTGTCCTCATCGTTGAAGGGACTGCCGTCGCGCTTGTTGAGCGCCTGGGCCCCGCCGATAATCGTCTCCTTCAACTCCCCGCGCCGACCACCAAGCTGAATCTCCGAGGCCCGCAGCGGCACGCACATAATCGACCGGGTGGTGAAGCCACTTTGCTGGTCGACGCCGCGGTAGAAGTGGGAGTTCTGAAGCACGTCGTTCACCACCACCGATTTCCCAGAGCTGACCACGTAGCCAATGATGCCCTGTTCTGCGGGAACGCGCACCTCGCGCAACTGGTCGCTGCGTTCGCCGGTGGCAATATGCAGGACCAGGTCTCCGTGGTGCTCATCCTTAATCCAGATCGATGTGGCCTCTACCTCCAGCAGTTCTTGAACGTAGGTCATGATATCGTCGAGCAGCTGGTCCCGTTCGAGGGTGGTAGAAAGGTGGGCCATAATCCCGATGAGGCTCCTGAACCGACGCGCTCGCCGCTGCTCATCGGAAAGCCGCTGTGCCTTCTCTATGTGGGGAGCCAGCAGCATCCCGAGCAGGTGGAGAAATTCCAGTTGCTCGGTCTGGTCCACGTTCGAGGGATTGAACACCTGAGCCACCCCAACCGGATGGTCTCCAAGCATCAGGGGGATGCAGTACATCGTCCGCAGGGGAGGGTCGGGGGCCGTGCCATTGACCCCCTGGAGGGGTGGCATCATCGTGCTCACGTCGGAGACGAACACTGGCAACCCCAGACGGAGCGTATCGCGAATGGCCCCCTGGTCCACCGGGACGTGGCTGCCCAGGGTATTCTGAAAGGATGTGCTCCCCTGGACGGCCTGGAGAATGAGATCCTCACTGGTAGCATCGTAGAGATAGAGCACGGCGGCCTGTGAGTCCGTCACCCCCATGATGAGATCGAGTATTTGATCGAATAGATTGCCGAGATCACGGCCTGCAACGATTTGATTGATCCGCTGCGTAACCTCAGAGAATTGTTGAAACATAGTCTTTCCTTTGCTCATTGCCACTCCCCCCGAATGTGGAATGTTGTTCGGTCTCGCCGGTGAGACCGTTCACGAAGCGCAAAAGTTCTTCGGGATTGCCGATGACCGACACTGGTCGCCTGATTTCCCTGGCAATATCCTTGATGGTGTAATCATCGAGCGTCCGGACCCCTTCATGGTCGAACATAGCTCGCGGGAGCAGGACGTGGTCATAGGGACCGGGTGTGGACCGCAGCGCCGCTGTCACATCCTGGCCGGTCAACAAGCCGCTGACCGTGACCGTTTCGCCAAAAAAGCGGTTGGGAACGGGCACCACCTGGATGGTCGGGCCGCCACCCCGGAGTTGGTTGACCAGGCGCTGGATGGTGGGAGCAATGAGGGTGCCGCACACCAGCGCAACCGGGGCGGGCAGCACCAGGCGGGAGGGACAGCGCGGCATGGTTTGCTCCCAGGCATCCAGGAAATCTCTGGTCATCCCGACCCCATTGAAGTATTGAGGGGAGCCGTCGTAGAAACTCGCTGCGGGAATGTCGCGGTTGCTGAGCAGCAGCAGTTCATCAGCGGGGTAGACCAGGCGCACCCCCAGGCGGCGACGGTAGCGGTTTCCGTAGGTCATGATCTGGTCAACCAGGCGGGCCGCCTCGGTCGGCAGGTAGCCCCGGAGGGGAGCGTCCCTGCCGGGATGGGGGAGGGTGGCCGAGCAGCGCGTGAGACCTACGGGGACGACGGCAATGCTCTGCACGACCGGGTGCAGGCGGGCAAGGTCTTCGATGGTGCGGTCCAGCGCCTCGCCATCGTTGAGGCCGGGGCAGGCAACCACCTGCGCGTGGACCTGGATACCCAGGCGTCCCAGACGCCGAATCTGCGCGAGGATATCCGGGATGCGGCGGCGGCCCATCATCGCGGCCCGCAGGGCCGGGTCGGTGGCGTGGACGCTGAGGTAGAGGGGAGAGAGGTGTTGCTCACCAATCCGTTCCCAGTCGGATTCACGCAGGTTCGTGAGGGTGATGAAGTTTCCGTAGAGGAAGGAGAGGCGATAATCATCATCTTTGACATAGAGCGAACTGCGCATGTTCGCGGGCATCTGGGTGATGAAGCAGAACATGCAGGCGTTGCCGCAGCGATGCAGGTGGTCGAAGAGCGGTTCGGCAAAGGCTATCCCCAGGTCCTCATCCGGCTCTTTCTCGATATCGCAGGCCACTACCCCCGACGAGGTATGCACCAGGAGTTCGATTTGCTCTTCGGCAATCGCAAAGCGGTAGTCGATGATATCGCGGAGGGGGTGCCCACCCACGGCAAGGACACGGTCTCCCGCCTGCAACCCGAGGTCTTCCGCGATACTGCCGGGGAGGATGCGGGCAACGAGACCGCCTTTGCTTTCGCGAAGGGAGCGAGAACGATGTGACCGGATTCGTTTTGTCATACCAGGTCTTCCCCCAAACAAACCAGACCACTGCTCCAGGCTCTTACCACCAACGCGTTCACCCCGCCGGGTTCGACGGGCACGTTTCTGGAGCATGCTTGCTATTGTATCATGCCCTCTGACTACCAGGTATTATAATACGTATGAGCACAAAAGTCACTGCCTGCGGGAGTGCTGGTGGGTACGAAAACAAAAGCCCGCTTTCCTGGAGAAAGCGGGAACGATGTCTTTGTTCCTCTGGAGGCGGGGATGAGACTGGTTGTTAGTCATCAGTCGTCCGTCGTCCATCGACCGTCGACCGGCCTGGTATGCTGGTGGTTTGGCTATGATGTTCGCTGCTGCTGGAGGGGCGGGCCGGGTGTGTAGCCATCAAGGACCACCCAGAGAACCAGAGCAATCAACAACCAGTTGATCAGCCAGGCCATGTGCCGATAGAGGGACCCCACGAAGGTGAGGGCCTGATGGATCAGGGGCACCTCTTCCCCCATCTGCTGCATGCTCGACGCAACGGCCTCCTGAAACCGGGCAGCCAGGTCGCTCAGGCCAAGCTCAGCCCCGACCAGGCCATAGAACTGCCAGGCAACGGCAAACGAGACCCCGACCGCCATGGAGGTGAGTATCATAACGAGCACCGAATACCACGCACCGGGTTGGGAGCGGGTTGGGAGCGGGGGTATGGTCTCGTCGAAGGAGGTGGGGACCGGGGTGGCTGGAACCCCTGCCTGCTCCCCATGGAGTTGGATGGGAGCCGCCGAGCGCTCCGCAAGGGCTATCAACTGCCTGGTCAGGTCCGGCGGGGCATGCCAACGAAGTTCCGTTCGCAGGACGGCATCAAGGGTATCTTCCGGGTCAAATGGTGGTCGTTCATCCTGATACTTCATTGATCAGCTCCTTCCTGCTTGAGCCAGGAGACGCATTGGAGGGATGCCAGGATGGGAGTTGGGCTGCTGGCGCGGTTCAGGAGCAGGCACGGGATGGGCCGTCGGGGGGTGCTCCTCCTCCTGAGCTGACACCAGGGCTGCCAACCGTTCTTTCCCTCGCCGAATATGACTTTTCACAGTATTGAGCGGGACGCCAAGGATTTCCGCGATATCGGTATACTTCATATCCTCAAAGTAATAGAGGGTCAGCACCAGCCGGTAGTGTTCTTCCAGGTGGGCGAGGGCCTGGCGCACGCGGCGGGCGGCTTCGTGGGTTTCCAGCACCGCTTCCGGGTTGTTCCAACGGTCGGTATCTGCGATGGCCGAGAGCGGGTCCGGTTCTTCTTCCTGGGCATCGTGGGGAACCAGAACGGGAACCTGACGCCCCCGGCGTCGGAGTTCGTCACGCCCCAGGTTCACCACCAACCGGTAGAGCCAGGTCGTAAAGCGGCTCTCCCCCTGATATTGCGGGAGCGCCCGAAACAATCGAATGAATGCCTCTTGCGTCAAATCGGCAGCATCTTCCGGGTTCTTCAACACGCTCATGGCAATACTATACACATAATGCTGCTGACTGTAGATAAGCTGAGACAGCGCATCAGGATGCCCCTGTTGTGCCAGACGTATCAGCTCAGGTGATGGTTCTGCCAAGGTCTGCCCCCTTGATTCGTAACGTGAGCTTGTGAGCTTCCATCTCTCCCTGCTTTTTCAAGCGCGTCCCAGGTATGGTCAGATGGTTCACCTGATGAGACGTTTGCAGGGGCAGAAAGGTTGCACGCTCACCAGAGCATCACCACCCGCAATTACCGATGATTATCCCCCGAAACCCGGTGAGAACGGGTGGCGTGTGTTTGGTCTTCTGGAATCCCCAGACGCTCCGAACTTTCCCCGGTAAACTGGCGGGAGCACCACCGACCAGACCAGGTGAGATGATGCCTCGAACGTTCATGTTCCTCCTCTCCTGGCTGGTCGCGTGAGCACCAGGAGACAAAAACCTGGCACTATCACCTGCCTCTCATCGTGCTTCGATGAGAACAATGACAATGAGAGCATCCCCAGTTGCTCTATCTCCCCTACCGATCAGCGAAGCGGCTCAGGTGCGCCTTTTGCCGGTGCTCCTCTACCCTGAACGGGAGGGCTGCCCCTGGCCCGCTAGTCGAGTGGTTCTTTGCTAATCGTGAACGATGTTGATTTGTCACCCAGGGCAATACAGGTGATTTGCTCAACCGCGAAGCGCCGGCCTCCGCTCACCCAGGCGGTAGCTTCTTCGAGAATACCGCGGGCGATATAGAAATTGAGACCCGGATCGGAACGAAGGCTGCTTGGGTCGCGAGTAATATGATAGATAAACCGGGTCTTTTCTTCCTCAACGTGGCTGGACTGGTCGCTGAAGCGGTCGAAGGTCTGGGCGGTGGCGTTGAGCACAATCTTCAGCTTCATGGTGATAGGCATGAGCTTGAGCGCCAGGTCAGCCATTCCAAGCAGCGGGCCGAACTCTTTCAACCCCAGTGTGAAGGCCACACGGCCAGCCCGTAATTCCAGACCACGGGCCCCGCGGGGGCCATACATCGTTGAGAGGGCCACGGATGTTGCGGCGATTGCCTCAAACGGGAACTCCTTTTTGAGGTCGTTCGGCGGGTAGCCATGTTCAATGTACTGTGTTAGATCGGCCAGGCGCAATAATGCTTTCACGCCGTTCTCGCCCATCACTTCTTCAAGCGACAGAAAACACAGGCGGCCAATTTTATTAGGGTAGTGTAGGCCACGAAAGGTATCTACTACTGTCGTCATGGGCTCTCTGGCTCCTTATACATTTAACTGAGGGCACGACAGTGCACACGTTGCAGCACCACTATAATACCAGAAAAATCAAAATTGTGCATCATCCATCGTAGGTGAACCTGGTGGTCATATGGAACAGCCACCGGTCTCCTCCCGGCCTGTCGAGCGACAGGCGAGGGAGCCAATCCCACAGGTTCCCGCAGGTCTGGTCTTCCCTGTTCCCCTACGGCTTTCTCCCAGAAGGTTTGCACCGATTTCGTTCCCACCTATCTTACCATATCTCCGTCTGGCATGAAACAGGGGAAGGTGACGGGATGGTTGCTCCCGCTTGCCGGGCACGCCCGTCAAGCTCCCTCGCACCTTCTGACCTGGAAATATGCTGTTCCTGCATATCCTACCACCACATGGCCTGTTGTGTCCACTCCCTGGTAGGTCCCACCCAATTATAGCAGATGAGCATGCGGTTCGTCCACTTCCACTGGGGAGACAGGTGCGACGGGGCAACTGAGGGTCGTCTTTGTGCTTCTTCCAAAAAGAACGGGCATGGGAGGGGAAAATCGGGCAGGCACCCGGCCTTCTCCCCACGGCCCGGGGAACATCGGGGCCGGCCCATCCGGGGATTTGCCGCACCTTCCGGAGATAGGGACTAAAGAACTATTGCAAATGGGAGGGCTTCCCGCTATCATAGGTATAGATAAGGTAAAGAGAGTATAGAAAGGCGCATTCCTTTCCATTCCAACAGGCCGCAAGTCATTTCTACCGCACTGATTTTCCCCGGTTCTGCCCCTTTCCCCCCTCCCTTCCTCATCGGCCAGAGCAGAATGCGCCTTCTCTCTTTTCTTTCCTCGCGGTATAATTGAGCTATGATATACGCTGACTCGACCAGAATGGTCTTCCCCTCCAGCGGAGTGGCAGAGGTACCGTTGATTTTCGAGCCGAAGGTGCTGCGCTTCCAGGCATCTGGACCAGGGGGCGACCCGATGATGGTGATGTTGGACACGGGCACGGACCCCTCCGCGATAGACCTGGGGTTGGCCCGTCGGCTCGGGCTGCCCCTGGGAGAATTCGCCCTCGGGTATGGGGCTGCAACCAATGCCATCCCCTTCACGGAGACCACCCTTCCCTGGCTGCGGGTCGGCAACCTCACGCTGCGCAACCTGTCGGTGCTGGCGCTGGATTTGCAGGCGGTGCCCTTCCAGGTGGACGTGGTGCTCGGGTACAACGTGCTGTGGCAGGTGGTCGTGCATATTGACTATGTGCGGCAGGCGGTACGGTTGAGCCACCCGGACCTGGGGGTTCCGGCGTGGCTGCCTCCCGAGGGGTTGCTTCCGCTGACGTTCTTTGAGCACTTCCCGGCGCTTGCGAATGTGGCGCTCGGGAAAGAGTTGGGACTCCCCATCGTGACGATTGACACCGGCTCGAATGGCGGGCTGTCGCTCGGGCCAGACCTGGCGCAGCGCCTGGGGTTGCACCGGGCGTCGGAAGGGGTCACGGTGGCGGAGGGAGCGGGCTTTGGGGGGCGCTGCGAGGTGCTGCGAGGCGAGGTTGAGTCGTTGCGGCTCGGCCCGTTTACGCTCCACCATGTGGAGATTGACACGCCGGGCGAGGGGAGCGGCGACCTGTCGCGGCACGGGCGGGCCAATATGGGCAATGCGCTGTTGTCACGCTTTGCCAGTGTGACGCTGGACTATGGCCGCCGGGTGTGCGGGTTGGTCATGGAAACGGGGACGGGGACGGGGACGGGGATAACGTGAGGGTCATTCGTCTTGCTGCCTGGTCTGCTTTGCCTGTTCTGCCTGTTCCATCCACTGACGAATGAGGTTGGCAAAGGTGGTAAGTTCACCGAGGTGCTGGAGGTGGCGAATAACTTCATTCCAGTCTACGTCCAGATATTCATGAACCAGAATGTTCCGAAAACCGCTCAGGGGGGCCAGAGAGCGGGCAAAGTCCATGGGCAGAACGCCGATTTCGCCCAGACGGAGCAGACTTTCGTAGGACGTCGCGGGACGAAGCGCGTTTTCGAGCAAAATCACGCGGTTGCTGATATCAATGCAACACTGGGCCGCCACTTCAAGATTGCGCTCCGCAGCATCCCGCAGGTAGCTATCTGCCAACAGATTATCGGTGGGGAGGTGGCGCAGCGGCTCTAATTTTTGCAAGCATTCTTCGAGTCTGGTCAAGCGCCGCTCGATTCCTTCGAACTCCGGCCTCATAATCACCTCCGCGTAGTAATTCCGCTCGCTGCGCCCTGAGCACGGGGAGTATGTCGGCGTAGCGGCTCAGGATGTTCGCTTCATATTCAACCCGCTCCGTCAGGCTCCTTTCAAACAATTGCTGCCCCCCCACCACCACCGCGTAGGCAAATTCAACGGGCGCACGGTTCAGGGGGACCAGGTCAACGGGGATGGGACTGAGCAGGATGCCCAGTTCCCCCCCCAGATGGTAGCGGCGGTCTGGCGGCACGGGAACCGGCCCGTACTCATCGAGGAGCACGGCGATATCATAGTCGCTCTCGGGAGCGGCCCGCCCCGTGGCCCGTGAACCAAACAGATAGGCCAGCACGATATCTTCCTGGTGGGACAGGTAGGTTTGGATGCGGGCCAGGTCATCATTCGGTTTCGTATCGGTGTTCGTGCTCGTGTTCGTGTTCGTGCTCGTGCTCATCCCCCCGTCTCCCACGCCTGCGTGGAGATCCGTTCGGCCAGACTCATGATCGTGTCGTGCAGGGCCAGCTTTGCCCGCCATTCGGAGGGAATGCCCCCTTCGCCGTAGAACGCCCCGGCCAACTGCCCATAGACCGCGCCGGTCGTATCGGTATCGTGGCCCAGGTTGACCACCAGCAAGGCCCCCTCGCGGAACGTCGAGGTGTGGAAGAAGGACCACAGCGCGGCTTCCAGGGTGCGAACAACATAGCCCGTCCCCTGGATGTCGGGTGGGTTGCGGTGCTTGAACGAACCCGCGGCAATCTCGTCAATCTCGGGGTGCAGGGGGTGCGCCTCCCAGGAGCCGGGCGCCGGGCTGAACCGCTCCGAGAGCAGGGTTTCCTTGCTGGCTCCCGTCACCGCGCCCACCAGCAAGCCCCCGAAGTAGCGGCAGGCATCGATGGCGGTAGCGGCTCCGTGGGTGGTACGGGAGCTTTCACCCGCCATGGCGATGGCCCGGGCAGGGTGGCGAGCGTAGTAGAGGGGCACAGGTGCCAGGCGCATGAGCGACCCGTTGCCCGCGGTGTAGGGGTCGGTCGGACCGGCGAAGGGGTCGCCGGTCCGGAGGAAGCGGCGCAGCGAGTCCCGCGTAGTCGTTCCAATGTCAAAGCAGACCCCTTTGACCGAGTAATAGCCCTCGTTCATCCAGCGGACGTAGCGCTCCATCTGGTCGCGAGCGTCGAAGCCCTGCTGCTCAACCAGGCTTTCGGCCAGACACAGGGCCATCGACGTATCGTCGGTCCATTCGCCGGGGCGCAGGTGGAAGGGTCCCCCTCCCACCATATCGGTGAGCGGCGCAAACGACCCCGGCGCATTGAATTCCAGGGTCGTGCCCAGGGCATCGCCCGTGGCCAACCCGCACAGCGACCCACGATAGCGCGTTCTGGTATCCATCATCATCTCATCCTCCCTTCCTGCTTGTTTGATACCCGTCACCTGTGACCCACTACCCCGCACCAGAATGGCTCAGAAACCCCATCAGCACGCCGTGAAAGGGACGGGATGATTCGATGTGGGGGAAATGTCCGCACGAAGGAATCGTCACCAGGCGAGCGCCGGGGATTTCCTGGCGGGCCACCTCGCCAAGCCGCGGCGGAAAGACGCGGTCCTGCTGTCCCCAGACAATCAGCGTGGGGCAGCGCAGTTCTCGGAGCCGCGCCCGCAGGCCGGTGCCCTCCAGGTCATTGTCCTGAAAGCGGAGGCTCATAAGCATAAGCACGCGGCGGTTTTCGGGCACGCGCAGCACATCCCGCCCGAGCTGGACCATCTCGGGAGTGACATAGCGCTCCGGCTCGTGGAAGGCAATGTGCATCTGCGAGCGCACGAGGGCGGGGTGCGACAGGAGCCACAGGAAGAGTTCGCCAACGTGCGCCAGCGGTCCGGGCACCCGAACGAAGAGGGGAATGGGAATGAAGCCGTCGCTGTTGAGCAGCACGAGCTGTCGCACCCGGTGGGGGTACAGGATGGCCGTTGCCAGGGCGAGCTTGCCGCCGAACGAGTGCCCCACAAAGGTTGCCTGCTCCAGGCCAAGCACATCGAGCAATTCCGCAAAGAGGCGAGCAAAGAAAAAGAGCGAATAGGGTGCTCGGGCGGGTTTGTCGGAGCGCCCGAAGCCGAGCGTGTCAACGGCGATGGCGCGGTAGCCGCTGCGCCCGAGAAGCTCCAGGGTGGAACGCCAGTAGTCGGACGAGACGGGAAACCCCTGGAGCAGGATGACCGGCGTGCCGCTGCCACATTCCAGCGTGTACAGGCGATAGCCTCGGACGACCACAAACGATGCGCGACACGCCATCGGGGACTGGTGCTCTTCCGCAGCGGGGTCGTCCGGCTGGTCGTCCGCCTGGTCCGCTGACGGAGTGGGACGACCGGGGGGACAAGGGGAGGCGGTGAGATGCAGCGGGTCGGTCGGGTGTGGGCCAGTTGGAACACGAACTGCCTGATTCATAGCGCGTAATTGGCAATATCAGCAATATCAGCAATACCAACGATATGGGATGGGCAAAGCCCTGAATCCTTCAGAACCAGGGAACATTATAGCACAGGAACCTCCCGCAGGTCCGACCCCGCGAGACCCCGCGGGAGGTTGGTGTTCCAGAACTCCCGGCTATCCCTCAGCGACCGCCGGCAGACTCGCAAGGGACTGCTGCAAGGATTCGGTGCTGAACTCCATATCTTGCAGCTTCCCTTCCATATAGTTCAGGTATGCCTGAAGGTCGAAATGCCCGTGCCCGGAGAGGTTGAACAGGATGGTCTTGCTCGTGCCTTCCTCCTTGCACCGCAGCGCCTCATCAATGGCGGCCTTAATCGCGTGGTTGGCTTCGGGCGCGGGGATAATGCCCTCGGTTCTGGCAAACTGCATCCCTGCTTTCAGGCAGGCAAGCTGAAGCTCGGCCCGCGGCTCGACCAACCCCAGGTTCACCACATGGCTCACCAGCGGAGCCATCCCATGGTAGCGCAGCCCCCCGGCGTGGATGGGCGGAGGAACAAAGGCGCTCCCCAGGGTATGCATCTTCACCAGCGGGGTGAGATGGGCCGTATCACCGAAGTCGTAGGCGTAGGGGCCGCGGGTGAGGGTCGGGCAGGCGGTCGGCTCGACGGCAATGACCGCCACGTCGCGCCCGCCGCGGAGTTTTTCGCCGAGGAAGGGGAAGGCCAACCCCGCGAAATTGCTCCCTCCGCCGGTGCAGCCAATCACGATATCGGGATAATCACCGGCCTGTTCAAGCTGCGCCATTGCCTCCTGCCCGATAACCGTCTGGTGAAGCATCACGTGGTTGAGCACACTGCCGAGCGAATAGCGCGTGCCTTCATCCTGGATGGCTACCTCAACCGCCTCGCTGATGGCGATACCCAGGCTGCCGGGGCTATCGGGGTTTTGCTCCAGGATAGCCCGCCCGGCCTGCGTCTCGGTGCTCGGGCTGGCAACCACCCGCGCCCCATAGGTCTCCATCATCACCCGTCGGTAGGGCTTGTGGTTGTAGCTCACCTTGACCATGTAGACGAGGACCTCGATATCGAACAGGGAGCCAGCAAAGGCCAGCGCAGACCCCCACTGACCGGCCCCGGTCTCGGTAGAGATGCGGTTGATGCCCTCCTGTTTGTTATAGTAAGCCTGGGCCACGGCTGTGTTCGGCTTGTGGCTCCCCGCGGGGCTGACCCCTTCCCACTTGTAATAGATTTTTGCGGGCGTGTCGAGGGCCTGTTCGAGCCGCCGCGCCCGGTAGAGCGGGGAGGGTCGCCAGAGGCGGTAGACATCCTGAATGGCTTCGGGGATGGTGATATATCGTTCCTGGGAAACCTCCTGCTGAATCAGCGCCATCGGGAACAGGGGGGCCAGGTCGTCCGGGCCAACCGGCTGGCCCGTGGCGGGGTGCAGCACAGGCGGCGCGGGAGAGGGCAAATCGGCCTGAAGATTGTACCACGATGTCGGCATCTGTGCTTCCGTGAGCGTATACTTAACTTGACTCAATTGTGTACCTGCTACTTTCTTTGTGTTCAAATGTACTCGAAAGTACGCTTTGTCCATTTCCAAAATTCCTGCTTCCACCTGCATCGCCTTCTCACTTGAAGGGCTTACCCGCAGTCCACAAGCGTCTTTTACGTCC
>DAOTUF010000572.1:0-3586 GCA_034437495.1 Chloroflexaceae bacterium
CCCCCCCGCCTCAACTGGAATGATGGGCAGGTGCAGATTTTCCAGCCGGGACAGCCGGGACGCGGCCTTGACGTCACCCTCACCCAGTCCTACATCAACGAGGCGCTGGCAGGGGGGCCGCGCACGTTGGGGCTGCCCTTTGTGAAGATTCCCCCGCCCATCAACGAACTGAACCTCTCGACGCTGAACCTGCAAGGCCCCCTGAGTGTCGGGGTCAGTTCGTTCCGCAATTCGGCATCCTACCGCATGACCAACATCCGAGCCGGGGCGAGCCGCCTGCACGGGCTGCTTATCCCCCCCGGGGCCGAATTTTCGTTCAACAACAACCTGGGGCCGGTGAACGCAAGCGGGGGCTTTGTGCTCGGGTCGGCCATCGTGGACCACCGCGTCCAGCAGGAGTGGGGCGGCGGCCTGTGCCAGGTATCCACCACGATGTACCGGGCGGCTTTCTGGGCCGGCCTGCCCGTGACCGAGCGGCACGAACACGATTTTCGCATTATGTGGTACGAAGAACTGGGCGAGCCACCCGGGATGGATGCGGCTATCTACACGGGGGCCGCCGACCTGCGCTTCATCAACGATACGGGGGGGTGGATTCTCATTCAGACCTGGGTTGACCTGAATCGGCAGCGGTTGTTCATTTCGTTCTACGGGAACGCCCTGGACCGGCAGGTCGAGATGAGCCACCGGATTATCAAAACCCTCCCCAAACCCACGAAGTCGGTGACGGTGGATGACCCCAAACTTCCCCGGGGCACCTTCCGCCAGACCGACTGGGCACAGCCTGGCCTGGTGGTCGAAGTCTACCGCGATGTGTGGGAACACGGGACGCTGGTCCGGCGCGATACCTTCCCGACGACCTTCAAGGCATGGCCCAATATCTTCGTGCGGGGGACCGGGCGATGAATGGCTCCTGAGCGGCTCGTTTCTTCGCGGATGGGCGCTTGTGCTGGTGGCTTGCCCGGCTCATCCAACGCCAGCAATAAGCCCCCTCTGCATCACCAGAACATCGGTTTCTTTTCTTGCCCTTCTGCTGGCTCCCTGCTATACTGGGAAGTATGACCGGTGCCGGTAGAACATCCGAGAGACTTTCCCCCACTCTCCTGCACCACGAACCCGGTCCTCTGATAAGCAGCCATCATTGTATTGAATGCGAGAGATGTCTATGACTCATCAAGAACTGCTCCAGAATGACCACGCAGACCAGGAGACCAACCCGCTCTATATCAACCGCGAACTGAGTTGGATTGATTTTAACCGGCGCGTCCTGGAAGAAGCCTTTGACCAGAAAAACCCGCTGCTCGAACGGATCAAGTTTTTGTCTATCTTTGCCTCCAACCTGGATGAATTTTTCATGATTCGGGTCAGCGGTATCAAGCAGCAAATCGCGGCGGGGGTCAAGAGCCGCTCCCCGGATGGCATGACCCCGCCTGAGCAGTTTCGGGCCATCTATGAGACGTTGCAACCCCTGCTCGAACAAAAGCGAACTCTCTTCATCGAAGAACTGATGCCCGCCCTGTTGGTCAATGGCATCTATATTTATGCGTATGACCACCTCAACCCTGCTCAGCGCGATGCTGCGTCGGACTATTTTGCGCGGCAGATTTTCCCCGTGCTGACCCCCCTGGCCTTTGACCCGGGCCACCCCTTCCCGCATATCTCAAACCTGAGCCTCAACCTGGCTGTGGTGGTGCAGGACAAAGAACAGGGAGAACTCTTCGCCCGGCTCAAAGTGCCAGCCGAAGTCCTGCCGCGGCTGGTTCCGCTGGCCGAGAACGTGTGCGACGGCCCGCTCGAAAACCTGGCTTCCGAACAACCGGTTTGCTTTGTCTGGCTCGAACAGATCATCATGGCCCATCTTCCCGCACTCTTTCCGGGGGTCCAGGTGCTTGAAGTCTACCCCTTCCGCATCACCCGTGACGCCGATATGGAAATCGAAGAAGATGAGGCGGATGATTTGCTCCGAACGATTGAGCAGGGGGTTCGCCAGCGGCGGTTTGGCAAGGTGGTGCGCATCGAGGTGGATAACGCCCTGCCCGAGCGCATCCGCCAGTTGCTTATGGGGAAACTGGAGGTTAACCCCGACGACCTGTATGTGGTGCAGGGGCCGCTTGGTCTAGCCGACCTCTCATCGCTCGGCAAACTGGACCGTCCCGACCTGAAGGACCCGCCCATCCTGCCGGGCGTGCCGCCCGTCTTCCAGGCACACGAAAACATCTTCAGTGCTATTCGCCAGCAGGACATTCTCCTGCACCACCCCTATGATTCGTTTTCGCCCGTGATTGAATTCATTCAAAGCGCTGCGGTTGACCCCGATGTGCTGGCAATCAAGCAGACGCTCTACCGCGTCGGGAGCAACTCCCCGGTGGTGAATGCGCTGATGCAGGCTCGGGAATATGGCAAGCAGGTGTCGGTGCTGGTCGAACTCAAGGCCCGCTTCGATGAGGAGAATAATATCACCTGGGCGCGAGCGCTGGAGCGGGCCGGGGTCCACGTGGCCTACGGGGTGCGCCGATTGAAAACCCACGCAAAGATTGCCCTGGTCGTGCGCCGCGAAGACGACGGAATACGGCTCTATGTTCACCTGGGCACGGGCAATTATAACGCGACCACAGCGCGTATCTACACCGATATCGGCTTGCTCACCTGCCGCCCTGCGCTTGGTTCCGACGTGGCCGAATTGTTCAATTCGCTCACCGGCTACAGCCGCAAACGGGACTACCGGAAGCTGCTGGTTGCTCCGCTGACGCTCCGGGAGCGCTTCCTCGACCTGATTGAGCGCGAGATCCGCACTCACCAGCAGCACGGAAACGGTCGGCTCATTTTCAAGATGAATTCGCTGGTTGACCCGCAGATAGTTGATGCCCTCTCCCGCGCTTCGCAGGTGGGCGTACGGGTTGACCTCATTCCGCGGGGGATATGCTGTTTGCGTCCCGGTCTGCCTGGCTACAGCGAGAACATCACGGTCCGCAGCATTGTGGGGGCCTTTCTGGAACACAACCGGATCTACTACTTCTTCAACGGCGGCAACGAGGAAGTCTACCTGGGCAGTGCCGACCTCATGCAGCGCAACCTGGACCGCCGGGTCGAGTCCATCTTTCCGCTTGAAGATCCCTGCTTGATACGCTTTGTCCGCGACGTCCTGCTTGAAACCTACCTGAACGACAATGTCCACAGCCGCACCTTGCAACCGGAAGGGTGCTATGTCCGGGTGACGCCCGGCCCGGACGAACCCCTTGTCGACAGTCAGTCCATCCAGATGGGATACCATACGTATGAACAGGCCGGTGAATGCAAGCGGATACCTGGTTCTCCCCCGCGGAAGAGCGGGAACCAGAAACCGGCGACAGGCCATGGGGGGTGAGCATGGGGGGGGAGCCTGAGACAACCACCTCGGTGCGCCTGTTTGTCGCGCTTGAGCTTCCAGACCAGGTGCGAGCGGAGATGGAGGCGGTTCAACACCGCCTGCGCCGCACACGGTCGTACCCCGTGAAGTGGGTAGCGGCCACGGCCTGCCACCTGACCCTGCAATTCCTGGGGGAGGTTGACGAGGCGCTGGTTCCCTCGCTCCTGGAAGCCCTGGAGC
>DAOTUF010000573.1:0-2247 GCA_034437495.1 Chloroflexaceae bacterium
CCTCTGGGCGCGGATCGAACGCTCCATTCGGCACGGTTCTCCGATCTTGCCTGGTATGATAGTGCGGGGTGAAACATAAGGAAAGGAGATGAACGAAAATGGCTAACCTGTTCACGGGTTCCACGATGGTTCCGCCAGTTCCTCGACCGGGCTATGGACATCTCCGCGAGATACTCACCAGCACGTTCAGCGATGAGGAACTGAGCCACTTCTGCTATGACCACTTCCGTGCGGTCTATGAGCAGTTTGCCGACGGGATGTCGAAGACGAGCAAGGTGCAGCGCCTCATTGAGTACTGTGAGCGGCGTGGAGCAGCAGCCCATCTCCTGATGCTCGTCCAGTCCTCCGCAACCGGTCTCCCTTCGGGTCCCGAGGCGCGACCCCGTATTCCTCATTCGGTTTCTGATTTTGTTGGACGGGACCCCGAAATCCAGGCGATATCCCAAATGCTCACGACCGGTGCGGCTGCGGTGATTATCCGGGGAATGGGCGGGGTCGGGAAGAGAGCTGGCGAAGGCGGTGGCCAAACAGGTTCAGACCACGTTCCCCTGCCAGATTATGCTCCAGATGGACCATCTGGAGCCATCGTATTCACCTGAACAGGCGATACGGATGGTTCTGCAAACCCTTTTCCCTGCGGCTCCGTCGCCAATCCCCGACTCTGATCTGCCGTCCCTCCTCTCCCTCTATCACGGCGTCCTCCAGGGGCAGCGGGTCCTCATCCTGGTGGATGATGCCCGTGACGACGCCCAGGTCGAACCTCTCGCGCCACCACCCGGGTGCGGAATGATTGTGACGACCCGCTTTTCGGTTGAGGTCCCTGGGTCCGTTACCTGGGAACTGGGATGCCTGGAGCCAGGTGCCGCGGAACAGATGGTTCGGGACATTTGTCCCCGACTCGGACCGGATGCTCCCGAACTGGCGTGGCGGTGCGGACGCCTTCCTCTGGCCTTGCGCGTAGCTGCAACCTTCCTGAAGCGTCGGCCTTGTCTTGCCGTCGAGGACTACCTGGAACGACTGCGCAATCCTCAATGCTGCCTGGCCGCGCTGCGCGATCCTCGGAATTCTGCCTACGATGTGGGTCGGTCACTCGGTCAAAGTTATGAGTCCGTATCACGGGAACGCCAAAGGCACCTGGAAGCGCTGAGTTATCTCAATGGGGACTTCAGCCCCGATGCGGTGCATTCAATCGGGGTGGACCGCGATGCGCTGGAAGCCCTTCGTCTCGCCAGTCTCCTGGAATACGATCCTGCGCACAGACGCTATCGTATGCACGACCTCGTGCGCCTGTTGGTCCAATCCCGAAAACAACAGCGGATGGCGTTTCCGTTCAAAAAGGGGGCGTCCTTTTCTTTCTTCGCTCGCTCCGACTGAAGCGGGCAATGCCGAGTTTCCACCGCCACCGCCCGTCCAGTTCGTCTTCGGCCTGCCCAGTATCGCACAGGCGGACGGATTGACCGATTGCCGCTCGTGTGGTATCATAAGGCCAAACTATCTTGGGCTGCCCCCGCAGCCCCCCCGTGATCCGCTCCCTCCCCTGCGCCCCCCCGCCTCCCCTGTTCTCCTGGCCCCCAGGGACCCCAGGGACCCCAGGGACCCCTGGTTCCGCTGCCATTCCACACTCGGCAGCGCCCAGGCACCTGGCACCTGGCTCCCAGGTTCCCAGGCTCCGCGGGGAAGTAGGCTCCGGAGTGTAAGCGAGGCTCCTGCGGGAATTGCCCAGGTCGTTCATTAACAAATGAATGACCACAAGCCCCGTAAATCAACGACGTAAGTCGGGGCCTGTAACCCGAGAGGGTGCATAAGAACGGAGCAGCCGCCTGCTGCTCGCTTATCGTGTTCCGCTGTGCGGAAGTTTCAACTTCTGCCCGATGAGGGATATGATACGTGGTTCGTGCAACCTGTTAGGGATATAAGACAGCGTTCGCTGTCTGGTCACTGCCGTTGGGCAACGGAAGACCAGGCTGTGGATTGCGGTGAGTGTTACGTTATTTGAGAATCGCCGCGGCGCAAGCCGCGTGGATATATTCCTGCGCAAGGTTTCTCAGAGAGGTGCGGTGCTTCTGCGCCGCAGAACAGACGAGGCGGACACAGGTTCCCGCCAGCAAAAAAGCATCGCAAGATGCACATTGCTATCTGTACCTCTGTGGGGACTTTGCGCTGTTTTTTTGTCCCTTGAAGAAAGGAGGATTTGAGGTGGTAGAGGATCGGCAACACACAACAAAAAACGGCGCTGGAACGCCGTTT
>DAOTUF010000574.1:0-4089 GCA_034437495.1 Chloroflexaceae bacterium
GGGAGTGTTGTTGGACACGCCCTTTCTGCGCAAACTGCGCCGGGAGGGGTGGGAAGAAGGCCACCAGGAAGGGCGCGAGGAAGGGCGCGAGGAAGGCCACCGCAAGGGGCGCGAGGAAGGCCACCGCGAAGGCCGCGAGGAAGGCCGCGAGGAAGGCCACCGCGAAGGCCGCGAGGAAGGGCGCGAGGAAGAACGAAGCCGCATGGTGCAGCGAACGATTTCCCTGCGCTTCGGTGCGGTGCCGCCCGACCTGGAGGCGCACCTCCGCGGCCTCAGCCTGGATGAGCTTGAGGCGCTGTTCGAGGCGGCGCTCACTGCGCCCTCCCTGGAGGCGTTCCGGGCGCACCTCCCTGCGCAGTACGGGAACGGGGGAATGGGAACCCCTTTGTAGCCCGTGCCGGTGCGGACTGGCTTCACGTATCGCTATTATGAAACGGAAGGGATGCCATTAGATTCCTATGGTTCCACGGACTTTGTTTCGTATCTTGCAGTGCCCGACCTGCGGGTCGCGGCACCTGTATGTTACAGTGGAAGGCGTCCACTGTGCTGGTTGTGCAAACGTCTACCCCATCTCCCAGGGACACCTGGACATGATGCCGCGCAATGCCCACTTCGATTATCGCTCCAAGTATGTGACCGAAGAGGAGGAGCTTGCCAGCGAACTGGACTACCGCGAACTGGCTCCCCCCCTTCTGGCGGCCGGGGTGCGCAACCGGGCCATGCGGCGGATGCTGGACATGCAGCCGGGGGATATCGTGCTGGACAATGGCTGTGGCAGTGCGAAGTTTGCGGCCTGGAACGCCCACCGGGTTGCCCTGATGGTGGGGAACGACCCGGCCACGCTCTTTGCGGACGCGGCGGTCGAGCGGGTGGCGCTGGTCAGGGCAGACTCGCGAGTGCTGCCCTTTGTTGATGGCAGCCTGGACAAAGCCTTTTCCATTGATGTGCTGGAGCACTTCCCGCGGGACGTCATAGATGCCTACCTGCGCGAAACGGCGCGGGTGCTGCGACCAGGAGGGCAGATGTTCATCTTCTCGAATACCCGCGAACTTTCCCCCATCCAGCCGGTTATAGACCTGAGCCGACACCTGGGGCAGGTGTTTGTGCGGGCCGGCCTCTATGATTTCGAGCGCGAAGCCCGCCGCAAGTCTGACCACCTCAAAGCCCTGGAAACCTGGGACGATGTGCGGGATACCCTCGCCAGGGCCGGACTGCGGCCGGTGCGCGTGGTTTTCTGGAACAGCCTGTTCACGACCCTGGTGGAACACGTGGTGATGAAGCTCGGGGAAGCGGTTATCGGGAGGCGGGGGAAACGCCACACGCCCCCCCTCCCTACGCCAGGTGGACAGCAACCAGCAGACCAGACGGAGGCAGGGGGGGAACAGGTCGTCGGAGCGCGGGAGATACGTGCTCGCCAGCGCATGCGGAAGCGGTTGGAGCGGCGCGGCGCTACCTACTATGCGCTCCAGACGGTGACACTCCTGATGGAACTGGACCTCTGGCTCTTTGGATGGATGCGCTCCGGGAGCTACTTTGTCGTCGTGGAGAAGGAGTAGATGTGCGCCGATTCTTCTGAACATCATCTCTTTCACAACTTATCGGATGCCCAGAAAGCTGAAGCGCAACGGTTCTTGCAGGATTGGGAACAGGGAACATTTGACTGTGTGGAAGATAGCATTGACTATCATTACAAGAAGCATGCCAGTGGCAGTTTGTTGGATTACTTGTACCAGGCTTCGCATTTTCGCACAAAGGGGGCCAGACGCAGCTATCTTGCCCCTGATCGAGTACGCTATATCAGGTCAGATGGCGAGTACCTGCTTGTCAATCCGCTGACTGGAAACATTATCTCGTACGGTAGAAATCAATGACACAAACAGAAAACAAACCGCAACCCATGCCCTTTCTCAAACGCGAACCATCAAGGCTGGTGCATCGTTTCTGGATTTTGCCCGAAGCAACCTATGCATACACCGATTACCTCGTGATTTATACAACCCTGCGCCATGAAGCTGTGGAGCTTGATGATGATTTGATCTGGTATATCAACGATACCCTGGGATGGATACCAACAATCAACCCTGCCAGTCCTTCTGCTCAAGAAGGATATGGGCTAAACCCGTACGGCCCAACGATTATCAACCAGGATGGTGCCGCTATAGCTCAGCACGTTTTTGGATCCTGGGCTACCCTTTTGATGCATGGGCCACACAACCTGGCTTTCAGAGGAAGTTGGGAACAGGTGTTACATGATACGGATGAACCTATGGTAGAGCAAGAGGGCTTCGCCATCATCCATTGGGATCGTGATACGCTGGTAGAAAGGCTGCGCACCCTTGAGCGCTACGCGGTAGAGGTTGGGAGTGGTCAGTTCTTTTTGCTGCACACTGGTTTGTAAGGCCCGATGATGCGTCCGCTTTATATTTCACCGGTCGGTCGCGGCGGGGTCGATTTCGGCATCCAGAACATCACCCGCTCGGTACGGCAAGCCGGGTTGGATGCGGTGCTGCTCCGCCTGCCCGAAATCTACAACTTCCTGCCCTTTTTGATACCCCGTGGCCTGCCTGAGCAGTGGTGGCGCGGGTTTGATGTTGTCCAGGGACGGTCACGCCTGGCCTTTGCGCTGCGAGCGTCGGGGTTGCCCGTCGTCACCACGGTGCATCACCTGACCACCGACCCCGCCTTGCTCCCCTATAGCTCACCGGCGCAGCGGATATTCTACCGCCTGGTGGAGTCGCGCTACGATGGCTGGTCTATCCGCGAGGCCAGCACGGTTGTCTGCGTGAGCCACTTTACCCAGCGCCAGGTGGCACGAACCTACGGACGAACGGACACGGTGCTCATCTTCGATGGCATCGATACCGACGTGTTTGTGCCAGCGCCGGGGTTGGCCCGGCGCGATGAGGGTTTGCCCCTGAGCAACGCCCGCATCCGCCTGCTGTTCGTCGGGAACCGCACCCGGCGGAAGGGGTTTGACCTGCTCCCGCGCATTATGGAGCAGCTGCCAGAGGACTACGTGCTCTTCTACACCAGCGGGTTCCAGGGGCAGGATACGGTCCCTCCCCACCCCCGCATGCGCCCCATCGGGGCACCGGACCGCCGCGAACTGGTCGCGGCCTACCAGAGCTGTGACATCGTGCTCTTTCCGTCGCGGCTCGAAGGCTTCGGCATCGTTCCTGCCGAGGCGCTGGCCTGCGGTCGCCCGGTCGTCACCACCGATATCAGTGCGCTGCCGGAGGTGGTTGACCACGGGCACAATGGCTTCCTTGCGCCGCGTGACGACGTAGCGAGCTACGCGGCCTATGTGCGGACCCTGGGGGAAGATGCGGGGCTGCGCCGCCGCTTCGGGGAGCACGGACGGGACAAGGTGGTGCGCACCTTTGGCTATGACCAGCTTGGCAGTGGCTTTCTTGCGGTCTATCGCCAACTTCTCGAAGGTCAGGGATAGACGGGGTGGCAGGGTTGGCGGTCCCATCCATGCCGATATCCAGCTATCGGTGTAACAGACATACGGTATAATGGCGAGAGGGGACATTTCACCTGTAAACCCGGGGTGTCAATCAGCCATGAGCACGGAAGCTCTGCACGTCATCTCGATTCGTTCCGACCTGGACATTATTGCCGCTCGGATGGCGGCGCGAGAAATTGCCCGAAAAATCGGTTTCAGTGCCATTGACCAGGCCCGCATCGCTACCGCTACCTCAGAACTTTCGCGCAATATCCTCGTCCATGCGCAAGAGGGCAATGTGATCATCAGGGAGATCCATGCCAGTCACCGGCACGGAATTGAACTGATCTTTGAAGACAAGGGACCGGGGATAGCCAATGCCAATGGGTTCATTCAGGATGATACCCTTGCTCCGGGCAAGAGCGGCTTTGGCCTGTCGGGGTCGCGCCGCCTGATGGACCGCATGGATATTGAGACGACCATCGGCGTCGGCACCCGCATTATCTGTCAAAAGTGGCTTCGCTGACCGCTACTCGCTCTCCTCTCTTTCCGCTCCCTTCTCGCCCTCTCCCCGTTTGCGCTTGAGCAGCGTGGCCCCCTTCTGCCAGAACAACCGTACCTCCTCGGAGCCACACCCCGCC
>DAOTUF010000575.1:0-2138 GCA_034437495.1 Chloroflexaceae bacterium
ATCGAGCGCAATGAGTTGCAGACTGTGCCAGCGCTCCCCAATCTTGACCCGCACGTAGAAGTTGCGGCGGCCCTCTGCTTCGGCCACCTGGTCCATGTGCCGGACGACCTCCACCAGGTCATTGGTGAAGCCACGTGCGTTCGATGGGCGAAACTCAAGTGAATAGTCTGCACCGTAGGTAAAGGTGCTCCCCGTAGCAATCGTCGCGTGGGCGGGGTTGGTGCGGAGGTAGCCCTCGCGCAGTTCCCGCGAGAGGATGGCGTAGGACCCCGCCACCACCCCGACCGCAAAGACCCCGATAAAGATAGAGAGTACTACCAGCAGGGTGCGGACTTTGTTGCTCCACAGGTCTGCCAGCACCTTTTTCCAGCGCGGTTTCAGCACCATTATTTCAGCCTCGTTTCAGCCTCGTTTCACTTCCGCAGCCCTTCCAGAAAAAGGTCTATCGTGGTGGTGGCCTGCTCTTCCAGGTTGACCATGGAGGGGGACAAAACCCAGACCAGGATGGTCCCCTCGATGAGCGAACCAATGGCTGCCGCAATGACGAAAGGGGGGGCCGGGCGAAACTCGCCCCCGTCCATCCCCTGCTGCACCAGCACCACCAGCGCGTCGGTGATGGCCCGGAAATAGCCATGGATACACTGGCGGGCGGGTTCGTGGCGGGTCGCCAGGGCATAAAACTCATATATCAGGGGGATGACCCCGCTCTCGTCCATGTGCTGCACGTCGCAGACCACACGCTGGATGTAGGCTCGCAGACGGTCACATACCGACCCCTCTTGAGACAGACGGGCCTGGATATCGGCGACCTCCGGGTCGAAGAACCGCTGCGCCAGCGCCAGAATGATATCGTCTTTGCTCTTGAAGTACCAGTAGATAGCTCCCTTGCTCAGCCCGGACTCCTGCACAATGTCATCCATCCGCGCCTGGTGAAAGCCGCGTCGAGCAAAGACCGCAGTGGCCGTGTCGAGGATCTGGTTTTTGCGTTCGGTGCTCACGTCAGGACGAGCCATTGTTTTTCTATCCTTAATCGCATATTTTTTGTGATTACCCTGAAAAAACCGACCAGTCGGTTTATCGGTTTAGTGGTACTATACCCCCTCCCCTTCGGGTTTGTCAAGACCTTCCCGCCCACAATTGCTTGACAAACCCACTCCCATCAGGTAAACTGACTCCTCATAATCACGGAACCGCATTTTCACGAAACAAGACGATTCCCTTCAAACCAGTTGAAAGGAGTTTCAGAGAACATGAAACGATTGGTTCATCTCTTTCTTCTGCTCATAATGGTGCTCAGCCTGGTGGCTGGCTGTGGGATGGAAGAAGGAGCAGAAACCCCAACAGAAGCTATAGCCCCGACGATGGGGATGGAACCGGCCACCACACAAGCGGCTATCGAACCGACCCCCATGGAGATGGAGCCAACCGCTCCCGCAGCAGATACCATGCCCGAAGACCCCCTGGGTGTTGTCGAGGTCGCGCCGGGCGAACCCATTGTGATGGGCTATGCCCTCGTCACCTCCGGTCCCAACTCCAACCTGGGCATTGACTCCATGCGCGGGGTTGAAATCGCCCTGGACGACCTGGGCAATATGCTGCTTGGCCACGACCTTCAGCTTGAGGGCGAGGACTCCGGGTGCAGCACCGATGGCGGGCAGGCCGCCGCCAGCCGGCTCATCACCAACCAGCAGATTGTGGGCATTGTCGGCCCCACCTGCTCCAGCGCGGGCAACGTGATGGCTCCCGTCATCGACGAAGCGGGGATGGTCATGATTTCCCCCTCCAACACGGCCCCCGGCCTCACCGACCCGGCCACCCACGTCGAAGGGTTCCTGCGCACGGCCCACAATGACACCGTGCAAGGCGCTCTGGCCGCCGAGTTTGCCTACAACGAACTGGGTCTCACCAGCGCCGCCACTATCCACGACGGCAGCATCTACGCTGACCAGCTTGTCAACGTCTTTGCCGAACGCTTCGAAGAACTGGGGGGCACCGTCGTCGCCCAGGAATCGGTCAACACCACCGACACCGACATGCAGCCGGTGCTGACGCGGATTGCCCTGGAAGCGCCGCAGATTATCTACTACCCCATCTTCATGCCGGCGGGGGGCTTCGTCACGCGCCAGGCCAGCGAAGTG
>DAOTUF010000576.1:0-3144 GCA_034437495.1 Chloroflexaceae bacterium
GGGGTGGTCGCGCTGGTGCTCACTGGTCGCCCGGCGCAGGGACCGCTGCTGCCAGACCATGATCATGGCCCCGACACTGACAAGCAGGGCAATGAGCAAGGTAACGTCCAGCGCTGTCATGGTCGGTCAGGTCCCTTCCACCTTTCCTGTTCCCGATTCATCGTCAGAGGGGACTTCAAAGCGATAGCCCACCCCCCGAACCGTCTGGATATAGGTGGGGCGGGCCGAGTCTGCTTCGATCTTTCCGCGGAGCCACCGGATATGCACGTCCACCGTGCGGCTGTCGCCCACAAAATCGAACCCCCACACCCGTTCGAGCAGCAGGTCGCGGGAGAGGGCGATACCGCGGTTGCGCATCAGGCAGGTCAGCAGGTCAAATTCTTTCTGCGGCAGGGTGAGTTCTTCCCCGCTCCGCCACGCACGGCGGCTCCTGATATCAACGCGGATGGGGCCAGCTTCCAGGACCTCGCGGTTGGGGGTGTCGGGCTGCCGCTCCGAACGGCGCAGGATGGCCCGGATACGGGCCAGCAGTTCCCCGAGGCTGAAGGGCTTGCTTACATAGTCATCCGCTCCTAGCTCCAGCCCGGCAATGCGATCGACCTCGTCCTGACGGGCGGTCAACATGATGATGGGAATGTTGCTTTCCTGGCGCAGGATACGGCAGACAGAAAACCCGTCCAGCCGCGGCAGCATGATATCCAGCACCAGCAGGTCCGGGTTCGACTGGTGGAGCAATTCGATACCCTGGATACCATCACTGGCAAGCAAGACGCCATACCCCTCGCGCTCCAGGTTGTAGCGCAGCGTTTCGGCCAGCGTCGCATTATCTTCGATGAGCAGAATGGTTGGCATACCACCCCTATTGTATCACGGTTCGTACCAGGCGATGACACGATAGGCATCGGATGAATGGTCTGGTCCGGTCAGGGTGCGTCCTGTGGGAGCGCATACAGACGGCAGTAGGCTCCGTAGTAGCCATACACCCGTTTGACGTAGTTTCTCGTTTCGGCAAAGTCAATCCCTTCGGTGAACAGGTCTGCATCATTCACGCGGAAGCCGCCGGCCCACCGCTGCGCGTTGCCGGGGCCGCCGTTGTAGGCCGCCAATCCTCCCTGGATACTCCCCTCCATCATCCTGATTTGCTGCGAAAGGTAGTATGCGCCGAAGCGAACGCTGATGTGGGGACGGTAGAGGTCATCAACCTGGAAATCGGTGAGGCCAAGCTGTCCGGCGATGCCAGCACCGGTGGAGGGCATTACCTGGCTCAACCCCCGCGCTCCGACCCAGGAGGTGGCGTGCGGGTTGAACAGGCTTTCCTGCCGCATGAGGGCGTAGAGCAAGCGTGGGTCGAGGTTCCAGTGCTGCGATTCCTCCATCACCAGGTCGGGGAAGGGCACGGGGAAGAGCAACCGCCGCACCGTGGTAGGAGGGGGGGAGGTTTCCGGGGGCGATAGGTCGGTGAGCTGCTCCGCGGCCTTGAGTGCAATGTAGGGTACGTGTTGTTCGTGGGCCATCCGGGCCAGCAGCATGAGTGACATGGGGGCGTCTGCCCAGACATCGCGGGCGCTGTTCCATTCGGCAATGGATTCCGATTGCAACCCCACCTGGTTGAGGGCAACGGCCCGCTGAACAAACCCGCTGCCCGTGATTTCCGCGGGGTAGCCCTGCGCTGCAACCCGGGGCGCAGGCTGGCCAGACCAGGCAGCGACCCACGCTTCCAGCGCTTGCCAGTCGTCCTCGGTGATGGCCGTATCCAGGGGGATTTCGGGGGCGAAGGGTATTCCCAGTTCGTCGGCGGCCCGCGCTCCGTAGTAGGAGTCCGGGGCGGCGGTCAGGGCCGAACGAAACAGGGTGGCGGCCCGCACGTCGTGGTTTTGCTGCTGCGCCATGCGCCCGGCCCAGAACGACCCCAGGGCATGGAAATAGCCCGGGCGGTCTCTGGCGAGGTGCTCCCAGATGGTCCCGGCTTCTTCCAGGTTGCCGTAGCGCAGGTGAGAGAGCGCGACACTGTGGAGCAGGGGGGGAGAGACGGGGTTCTGTGGGTAGCGATATTCCAGTTCCCACCGCACCTTGAAGGCTTCTTCAGCATTGCCCAGGCGGTCAAGCAGCTGCGCGGCGCGGTCGAGCGCCACCGGGGCCCGCGGGTCGTGGGGGAAGGTGGCGGCATAGTCGCGGTAGGCGTCCGCTGCGGCCCGGGTTTCGCCGCTCTGCCCCCAGGTCTGTATCCAGTCGAGCCGCGCCTGTCGCCCGGGTTCGCTTTCTGTTGTGGCGGCCTGCACCACCTCCGCCAGGGCTGCGAGGGCCGCGGAGAAGTGGCCCTGCTCACGGAGGGTCATAGCCCGCAAGCGCTGCAATTCGAAGCGCTCGCTGCCCGCCGGGGTCTGCGCGATGGCGGCATCAAAGAGGGGCAGGGCAGCATCGTAAGAGCCGGCATGGAAATAGACCCGCGCTGCGTTGGCGGGGGAGAGCGCGGGGTCATTGCGATTGACCAGGTGTTCGACAGCTTGCCGGGCATGGGGGGACTCCGGGGCGGTGGCGATGATTTCGCGCAGCCAGATGAGGGACTGGTCGGGCTGCCCCAGGTGCGCTGCCAGCGCTGCCGCTTCGGACAGGATACGAGCGCGATAGTCGGGCAGCTTTGCCATAGCCAGCAGGTCTTTGTAGCGCTGGAGGGCGATATCATCGGCTCCGGCCTGTCGGTGCAGGGCGATGGCTTTTTCGTAGCAGGCGGCTCGCTGAGCGGGGTTGATATCCGAAGCTGCGGCGTGTTCGTAGGCACGGGTTGTCTCCGGAAGCCGTCCCAGAGCTTGCAACTGGGCTGCCTGGCGGAGCGCGGCGTATGGCTCCAGCACCGTTTGAAACGTCCGGTAGCGCTCGTAGGCTGCGATGGCGTTGTTCCAATCCCCGGCCTCTTCGTAGCCTCGTGCCAGCCAGAACAGCGCCGGCGGGGTCAACTCATCCTGCACCGGTTCATCGACAAAGGCGCGGAACGCTTCCACCGCCGATGACCAGCGTCCGCGGCGGGCAAAGCTTTCTGCCAGATAATAGCGGGCGCGGCGGGCTTCGGGGACCTCGGGGTAGTTATCGAGGAGGGCCCGGAAGTCGTGGGCAGCCTGTTCGTCGTCCTGGATAGTGCGGCTTTCC
>DAOTUF010000577.1:0-2663 GCA_034437495.1 Chloroflexaceae bacterium
ATATCCCGCAATGACGTCTATCGAGGCAGACGTTCGCTTCAAACACGTAGTCAGGCCGACGATTGCTCAAAAGGTTGCCATAACTCTGATGGCCTCAACCATTGCCATGCCAACGGCAATAGTGGCGGCGCAGGCATCGACGGCCTGGCTTTCATCCATGGCGAGTTTGACCGGGTGAACCTTGGCGCGGGGCTTCAGTGCACGGTCCACGCATGAGCCCGCCAACCGTGCCCTGGCGGCGTGGCATCCCGGTACCGATGTCTACAACGGCACCGATGAGCAATACGTCCGGGGCAACTTTTGCAGCCTGGGAGGGAACGTAAGGCAACGACGCTATACTGCCGCAAGTGCAGCGAAATTGAGCCGCAGGGTGCTCCGGGCAATTCCAGTGGATCCAGCCTTTCTGACAAATGGGGACTGAGTGCAGGTGCCGGCAGCTTGCCGCCCGCACACGTTTTAGACTTTGCAAATAAATCACTGCAACGGTAAAGACTCTGGCGACCAACCCGCTAGCCCTCCACTTTTATACCAGCTACGGGTGAATGCTTTCCTTCTGGACGATATTCTGCTGCGCTGGAACGGCGCGTCACTCGCGCCTGGTGCCAGACCCGCGGGAGGCTTTCTGTTGCTGTTGTACAAACTTGCCGATGCTCAGGCCCCCTGCAATATCGCGGCATGCTGAACGGGCCGGGGCTTCTGGATGGACGGCATCTGCATTTTGGCCTTCTTCGCAAAGTGCTCCTGCTCGTCCAGGAACCAGATAACTTCCATCCCGGCCATACACCCCTGCCCCGCCGCCGTGATAGCCTGGCGGTAGACGTGGTCTACCACATCGCCCGCGGCAAAGACTCCGTCGATGGGGGTGCGGCTGCGCCCGTCGGTGACGAGGTAGCCACTCTCGTCAATGGGAAGCTGGCCTTTGAACAGCACGTTATTGGGGATGTGCCCGATGTAGGGGTAGACCCCGTCAGTAGGGAGCATGCTTTCCTCACCGGTTTTCAGGCTCTTGAGCCGCACGCCGCTCACTTTCTCCTCCCCGACAATTTCCGTCACCACGGTATTCCAGAGGAAGCGGATTTTAGGATTGTCGAACGCCCGCTCCTGCAAAATCGGGTCGGCCCGCAGTTCGTCGCGCCGATGCACGACGATGAGTTCGGAGACGAAGCGGGTGAGAAACAACCCTTCATCCAGGGCGCTGTTGCCGCCTCCCACCACCACGACCCGCTTGTTGCGGAAGAAGAACCCGTCGCAGGTGGCGCAGTAGGAAACCCCGCGGTTGGCCAGACGCTCTTCGCCGGGGACGCTCAGCTTGCGGGGCGATGCGCCCGTAGCAACGACCAGGGACTCGGCCTTGATCGTCTGGCCGGAGTCGGTGGTCAGGGTGAAGGGGCGCTGCGAAAGGTCAGCTTTCACAATCAATTCATCCAGAAAACTGGTGCCAAAGCGCTCGGCCTGCTGGCGCATCCGCTCGGTGAGGTCAAACCCACCGATGGTCTCGGGGAACCCGGGGAAGTTTTCCACTTCGTTGGTGGTGGTAATCAGGCCACCGGGTTGGAGACCGCGAATAACCAGGGGGGACAGATTGGCACGGGCGGTGTAGAGGGCGGCAGTCAGTCCAGCCGGGCCGGAGCCAATGATTACAACTTTGTTCTGCATACGCTATGCTTCTCCTGATATAGGTTTTGGGACCCCATACGTATTTTTACCGTCTATCATATCACGCCGAGTATCATTTCAATTTCAAATCGGTTTCAGACGGGTGGTTTTCTCCGTTTCATCCCGTCTCATCGCTGACGGTTATCTGGCGGCGGGCCAGCGGCAGGGTCAGGACAAAGCGCGAGCCGCGCCCGACCTGACTGATCACCGAAATGGTCCCCCCGTGGGCTTCGATGATGACTCTGGCCAGGTATAGCCCCAACCCGGTGCCCTGGGTCGTGCGCCGCAGGCGGTTGTCCACACGGTAGAACCGTTCGAAGATGCGTTCTTGCTCTTCGGGTGCGATGCCGATGCCCTGGTCGGAGACGTAGACGATGGCGATATCCCCCTCGGCTCGCCCACCAATGCGAATGGTCCCCCCTTCGGGGCTGTACTTCACGGCGTTGCCCATCAGGTTGGTCAGCACCATGCGGACCCGTTCGTAGTCGGCGTGGACGGGGGGCAGGTCGTCGGGGAAGCGCAGTTCGAAGACAAAGCGGTCGTCGGTCTGAGTGGCAAAGCTGCGTACCACCTCCTGCGCCAGCATGGGCAGCGACCAGTCGGTCATCTCCAGGCGTATCCAGCCGGTTTGCAGGCGCGAAACGTCCAGCAAGTCCTGGATCTGGTGGGCCAGGCGGTCGGCTTCTGCCTCGATAACGTGCAATCCCTCGCGGAGGGTCTCCTCGCTCCAGGTGGCGTCTTCGCGGCCCAGGGTTCCCGCGTAGCCCTTGATGATGCTGACCGGGGTTTTCAATTCGTGCGAGATGACAGATACGAAGGTGTTTTGCAGTTCTTCTTCCCGCTTCTGGTCGGTGATGTCTCGTACGTTGGCAATGGCTCCCTGGAAGGTCTTCCCCTCCTCCCCCACCTGGGGAGCATAGCGGCTCTGGATGTAGCGCTCGCGGCCATCCCGACTGGTGATGCGCCCTTCAACCACCGGGTTCTGGACGTGGGGCACGCGCTGGAGC
>DAOTUF010000578.1:0-5196 GCA_034437495.1 Chloroflexaceae bacterium
GTCAGATTGTTGATGGACATCGCCGCGGCCAGGAGCACCACCCCTGCCGCCAACCGCCACGAACCACTCCGCCGACGCGCCTCAAGCGCTACCAGCGCAAAGGCCGCTAGCCCGAGGACATTGCGGGCAAAGACCGTCAGCGGCAGCCCTCCCAGGCGGGAGAGCACCGCGAAGAGCCATTCGCCAAGCCAGCTCTGGTAGACGTAGGGGGTGTCGGCGGGGAGCGTCCAGGCAAACAGGTTCGTCGTCGGGATGCCATCACTGGCAATCAGTTCGCCCACCTTCAGGTGCCACCAGAAATCGTTGGGGGTGGTGGGCACCAGCCCGATGAAGAAGCCAACAACACTCAGTGCCAGCGCGACCCAGAGATGCTCCAGGCGGATGGGAGGGAGCGACGGACGGCGGTGGGGGTGCGGGTGGTGCTCCTGTGGTGGCGTAGTTGTGGTCATAGAGCGCGACCCCTGGCGAGTCCCCCGGATGGTTCAGTGTGTTTCATCACACCAGATATCATACCACGTATCCAGCCCCGGTGGGAATCTCAGCAGAGATATCAGGCTGCGCGTTCACTTGACGTGCGCATCAGGGTGGGGGATAATGGAGCAGCAATATCTATCAACCCTGCGGCTCCTCCCTGCCCATCCTCCCTGCCCATCCTCCCTGCCCGTCCGCCTCTCTGGTCTGGCGGGTTCACATCGAAGCACCATTCGGAAGAGGCGAGGGAAAGCGACCGAGAAGGGGCCGGAAGCGACAGAAAGGAAGCGTTCATGAAAGAGACGAGAGCACCCCTGTGGTTGTTTGGCATATTCTCCGTGATTATCGTTTTCATCGTGGCAGGAGCGATGTTCTATGGGAGTGCCGCCGGCAAGAAAGAACGCGAGGCGGCATCGTTTGTGGTTATCTCAGAAGAGGCAAAAGCCGGGCGAGCGCTCTTCTATGGGGAAAAAGACATTGAAGGCTATGTCGCCTGCATCTACTGCCACCACGTCGACCCGAAGGATGCGCGGCGGTTTGCGCTGCTCGGACCCGACATGGGCGACATTGCCCGACGTGCGGAGACGCGGGTGCCGGGGAAATCGGCCTCCGAATATCTGCGCGAAGCAATCCTGGACCCGAATGCCCACATGTCCAAAGGGATCCCGACGGATGTGATGTTTACAAGCTATGAGAAGGTCCTGACCGCGGAGGAAGTTGACCAGTTCGTTGCATTTCTTCTGACCCTGCGGGGAGGGAACACGGTCGAGATTCGGACGGGGGAGTAGGGAGCCAGGCTCGGGGCGTCGGGCCGTCCTGCTCCTGGTCCTGCTTCTAGCAGGCGACCGGCCCGACGCGATGGCAATGGTTCTGAAGACCAGGCCCCCCGAACTGACGATATCTTCCCCTATGATGATGATGCTTGCGTTTCAGGATCGCTTTTCAAATGCCTGATAGCTTCCTCCTCATCCTGGTAAATATCGGCATATTGCGCCAACCCGACCATCCGGAAAATTTTCTGGAAGTGCTGCGACAGACCACTAAACGCCAATTTCTGGTTGTTGCGATTCACCTCAGTCACAATCCCAATCAAAATAGCAATACCAGCACTATTGATATAGTCGTTCTGGCGAAAATTGAGCAGCACACACCGCGCACCCTGCGCGGTCACTTCCCGATACGCCTGGTTGATTTTTTCTTCCGCAAAGGTGGTGACATCCCCCATCAAGTCAATAAGAGCGACGCCTTCACGCTGACGGGTGCTAACAGTCAACTCATCTTCCAGCATATAGTGAACTCCTTCGTGAGATACCTTCTTCACACCGATGACTCATGCGTGGTGGCAGATGGCTGGCTGTGGAACGTTAATCGAAAACAGTTGCCCTGGGAGACCGGGACGAACTCTGCCCCGTCACTGAGTTCGGTAATGAGCATCAATCCTATTCCACGTAGTGGGCCAAGCCCGGCCAGTTTTTCTTCAATGGTCAACGGTTTCCCTCCAGCGGTATATTCCTTCATGCCCTGATCCCGGACATCGACTGTCAAGTAATTCCCGTTATGGTTGCATATGACCTTCACCCGCAAATTCGCATCGAACAGGTTGCCATGCTCAATGGCATTGATGCAGGCTTCGCTCAGGGCGGTTTTGATATCTTCGACGCGGCTTTTGTCGATACCAAGACAGCGAGCAAACGCGGCAACCGCATCACGAGCAACGATTTCATAGCCTAATTCACTCGGAAAAGAGAGTTCCATACTGGGTGCCTGGTTGCACTTACTTTTCAAGGTGGATCACCATGCGAACGAGGTTCCCCCCACCGGGCGAGGTCGTTATCTGCACTTCGTCCATCAATTCACGGATGAGCCAGATACCCCACCCACCGCGGTCAACGTCACCGGGTTGATATTTGGGGGCGATATCCGGTTCTTTTGCAATCATACTGTGGTCCAGTATTTTTTTTCCCTCGTCTTCCACATTCACGATAAGTTCACCTTCGCGGGCAGTCAGCAGGACAATCACTTTCATGGCTTCATCGTGCTGGTTGCCATGCTCAATGGCGTTGGTCACGGCCTCACCGATAGCGGTCTTCAAGGCTTCCACCCGGTCCGGGTGGAAGCCCATCCGGTTTGCCAGCGAACTCGCAGCATCCATCGCTACTCGCTCATAGCCCAATCTGCTTGGCAAACTCAGTTCGACCATTCGCTCAACCGGTTCACACTTCAATGTCTTGTCATGCATGGGTGCGCCATCCGTTCATCAGGGGGTATCAGGCTGCTTCATGGACACAGAACCCTTTTCCGCTGGTTGTTGCTGGGACCGCTCTGGTGCTCTCTCCACGCTTCTTCCGTCATGAACATGAGAGAGACAGGATTCATTATACCACAAGACCCCCACATCTGGAGCCTTCTGAAGCCTGTGGCCGGTGAATTCCGTCACCGGTACCTGGCTCCATGTTCCTGGTATCATCGCCATCGCATGGTAGGTCAAACCCCCACTTGTCACAGAGGGATATTCCCATGTTTGCGCGATGGCAGACTTTGACGCTTGGTGCGGGCCAGGTTGAGCGCCCGTATCAGGATCGGACGGGTTTCTCGCGGTTCGATGACGGCATCAATGTAGCCTCGTTCTGCGGCGACATAGGGGTTGGCAAAGCGCTGCTGGTAATCCTCAACCAGTTCGGCCATACGTACCGCCGGGTCTTCCGCTTCGGCCAACTCTTTCCGAAAGATGATGCGGACCGCAGCATCCACCCCCATCACCGCAATCTCCGCCGTCGGCCAGGCGAAATTGAAATCGGCCCGAACGTGCTTGCTTGCCATCACGTCATAGGCTCCCCCGTAGGCTTTGCGGGTAATGACGGTGAGTTTGGGCACGGTAGCTTCGCAGTAGGCATAGAGCAGCTTGGCCCCGTGACGGATGATACCGCCATATTCCTGCTGCGTGCCGGGGAGGAAGCCGGGCACATCCACAAAGGTGACTATCGGAATATTGAAGGCATCGCAAAACCGAACGAACCGGGCCCCTTTGACCGAACTATCAATATCGAGCGTCCCCGCCAGGTGCATGGGTTGGTTGGCCACCACCCCCACCGGGTATCCTCCCAGGCGAGCAAACCCGATGACCACGTTCCGCGCCCAGAAGGGCTGGACCTCGAAGAAGAACGAATCATCGACCACCGCCTCAATCGCGGTGGTGATATCGTAGGGTCGGCGGGGACTGTCGGGGATGAGGGATTGCAGGTGGTCGTCCATGCGCTCCGGGTCATCGTCTGGTGGCGCATAGGGGGGTTCTTCCATATTGTTGGAGGGGATGAACGAGAGCAGGGTCCGAAGCTGGTCGAAGCACTCGGCCTCATCGTTGGCCGCGAAGTGGGCCACCCCGCTGCGGCTGTTGTGGGTCATGGCTCCGCCAAGCGTTTCGTGGTCTACTTCTTCGCCGGTCACGGTTCGGATAACGTCAGGCCCCGTGATGAACATCTGGCTGATGCCTTTGACCATCATGATGAAGTCCGTCATGACGGGCGAATAGACTGCGCCCCCGGCGCACGGCCCGGAGATAATCGAAAGCTGCGGAATGACGCCGCTGCTGAGGACATTGCGATAGAAGATTTCGGCGTAGCCCCCAAGCGAAACCACTCCTTCTTGAATTCGTGCGCCGCCGCTGTCATTGATACCAATGCATGGGACCCCCATGCGCATGGAGAGGTCCATGACCTTGCAAATCTTCTCCGCGAAGACTTCTCCCAGGGACCCCCCGAAGATTGTAAAATCCTGGGAGAAGATGCAGACCGGCCGACCATCGATGGTACCGTGCCCGGTTATCACCCCATCTCCCATGGGTTTTCGCTTATCCAGACCAAAGGAGGTGGCTCGGTGGACGGTAAAGGCATCGAGTTCGACGAAGGAGTCGGGGTCGAGCAGCGTTTCAATCCGTTCGCGGGCAGTCAATTTGCCGCGTTCGTGCTGTTTCTGTATTGATTTCGGGTCGCCGCGCAGGACTTGTTCACGACGCTGCCGCAGGTCGTTAATTCTTTCAGAAGTCGTTGCAATCATTCAGAGGCTCCTGTTGTACTCCAGGGAGCGAGTGTTCCGCTACTGGTGATGGTTCAAACATCCCCAGTATACCATAGCTGTGGGCTTCAGGAAAAACAAGGACATTTGTGGTATCATAAGGGCATCCTGCCTCCGGAAAGCTCCTGGCAGAAGTGGGAACGATGGGGTCGCGTGGGCAGGCTCAATGACAGATTGGTATCAATACGAAAGGGTAGCGCGTTCATGGCAAGTACCGACAGTCCGCTCAAGGAGTTCGTGACCACCTTCATTGCCGACATTGCCGCCTGGTTGCTCCAGGCCGAGGTACAGCGGGTGGAGACCCGCCCGGAGGAATTGCGTCTCCTCCCCGACCCGGTCTATGCCGACCAGATGTTTTTCGTGACGGTGGACCCCGGGCGCACCGTCCTGCTGCACATCGAGTTTCAGGGGCGCAGCAGTCGCCGCCTGATGCCGCTGCGCATGCTCGACTATATGACCCGCACGGCCCTGCGCTACCCCGGGGTCGAGGTGCTGCACGTGGTCATCTACGTGGGGAAGGGCGCAGGCAGCGACGATGACGGGGTGCATCAGCTTCCCAGTGCGGATGGCGGGGTGGCGCTCCAGTGGCGCTACCGCGTGCTCCACCTGTGGCGCATGGAAGCCGAAGAGGTGCTGACGTGGAATGTGCCGGCG
>DAOTUF010000579.1:0-3536 GCA_034437495.1 Chloroflexaceae bacterium
CCTGTCGTAAGGCGAAAAACCAGCACAGGACGACATGGTGGAACGTTTGGAGAACAGAAAGGAGGACGGCAGCGCTTCCTCCACCCGCTCAAGCAGGTGGTTTCCTGCGCTGCCATTTCTATGAAAGGAGCAAGCAACATGCCTTCCCCAGGAGAAAAGACCTACGTCCTGCATACCCACCTGAACACCCCCTACGAGCAGGCCATTGAACGTGTCACCGAGGCATTGAAGGCGGAGGGCTTCGGGGTGCTGACCGAAATCGATGTCCAGCAGACCCTCAAGAAGAAGCTGGACGCCGATTTTCGTCGTTACGTCATTCTTGGCGCGTGCAACCCGCCCCTGGCCCATCGAGCCTTACAGACCGAACTGGAGGTCGGGTTGCTGCTGCCGTGCAATGTGGTCATCTACGAGCAAGATGGCGGCAGCGAGGTCCTGATCGGCCATCCGATGGTGATGATGATGAACGTCTCGGGCAACCCATCGCTGGAACCGACCGCCCACGAAGCCCAGGAACGGCTTCAGCGCGTGTGTGAAGCGCTGAGCAGTTAGCCCGGAAAACAGAGGAGGGGGAAGGGACGGGACGGGCGACATTTCCCAGAACACCATCCTGTGCTATAATCCAGATAAGCAGTGGATGAGCCGGCAGCACGAGCAAAGAAACGAAACATGCTTCCATGACGCACGAGTCTGATGCGGGAACTGGCACCCCTCTCGTTCTTGGACGCTACCGCGTACAGGAACAGGTCGGGGTGGGCCGCCTGACCTCGGTGTACCGCGCAACCGACGAACGATTGCAGCGGTATGTCCTGATGCATGTGCTGCGCAAGGACCTGGTCGACCAGGAACAACTGCGCGAACGGCTGGTCACAGAAATCAATGCCAGTGCGCAGCGTTCGCACCCCGCCCTGCTGGAAGTATTCGACAGCGGCGAAATCAACAACCGCCCCTTCATGGTGACGGAATACGTCAATGGACGGCCCCTCAGTGATCTGGGGGTTCTGGCGCTGGAGGATGCCCTCCTCTTCACGCGGCAGGTCATCGGAGCGACCACGGCGTGTGTGGCCCGCAGGCTGCCCCACCCCCCCATCAGCAGCAAGAATATCCTGCTCATCGGAGAAGGGCAGGTCAAACTGGTTGAAAACTGGTACATGCCCCCTGCAGAAGCCACCCTGGACCTCGCCCACTACCGCCCCCCCGAACTGACCAGCGGAGAGCCTCCCAACCCTTCCAGCGTGGTCTATTCTCTGGGTATCCTGCTCTACGAACTGGTCACGGGAACGCGCCCCGTGAGCGGCAGCGATGCCCAGATGGTCGCGCAGGAGCACCAGTATGCCCGTATCCCGCCGCTGTCTCAGGTGCGCCCCCTGCTCTACCTGCCCACCCTGGAAAGCCTGCTGGCGCGAGCCACAGCCCGCTTTCCCGAGCAGCGTATCCCCGATGTCATTCTCCTGGGCGAGGAGATTGACCTCCTATGGCGCAACCTCAGCACCGATACGCAACGCCTGACCATCCCGCCCACCCCGCGCATCATCCCGTCCTCCTTCCGGCGGGTTTCGCAGGCGGCCACCGATGTCCTGCCCGTTCCCCCCGGGACCGCCCCCTTTGCTCCCTCTGCTGCCGACGCTGCCGGTGGAGCAGGAGCAGACCCGTGGGGGGTATCGGCTCCCCACCAACCCATCCCCCAACCTTCGCTGCTGCGAAACTGCATCGGGTGGATGATAACTATTGTCGTCCTGCTTGGTATTGCCTTTGGCAGCTATACTGTGGCGGGCCTTGCCGTCGAGCGGGTCTTTGCCATCAAGATTCCGCAGCCAGAACTTCCGGACTTCGGTCTTTCCTGGCCAGAGTGGGAATGGCTGCCGGCTTTCGGTGGTGGGCCGGTGTGGATTGTCAACATCAACGAGGGGCTGAACCTGCGGGACGCGCCGGGCCTTTCGACCAACATCATCGCGGTCATCCGCAACGGGGCCAGAGTGCGCCAGATTGGAGACTCGCGGGTGGTGGACAACGTGGAGTGGGTGCAGGTTCGCGCCAGAGACGAAGATATTCAGTCGGTCATGGTCGAGCAGTCAGGAAAGACGATAGACGGTTGGATGTCGCTCCGGTTTCTCAAACCTGACCGGGAGTGATAGCAGAAGAAGAAGAGCGAACGAATGGTGCCTTATGGACGCTGAAATACCCTCCGAACTGATCGAACGGCTCCAGGCCGCCGAGCGGGTGGTGGTGCTGACGGGGGCCGGGGTGTCGGTCGAAAGCGGTGTCCCCACCTTCCAGGAGACCCGCACGGGACCATGGGCCACCTACGACCCGGTGGAACTGGCGACCCCGCAAGCCTTTCTGCGCAACCCGCGCCTGGTGTGGGACTGGTATGTCCATCGGCGGCAGAAGATAGAAGCGGTCTGCCCCGGCCCGGCCCACTATGCCCTGGTTGACTTTGAACAGGGGGTTCCCCACTTTCTCCTCATCACGCAGAACGTTGATGGCCTCCACTGGCGGGCCGGGAGTCGAGAACTGCTCGAACTCCACGGGAATATCGGGCGCTGTCGTTGTTTCGACTGCAGTGCCTACGCCATGGGGTGGGACGAAGAAAGAGGGAGCCAGACCGCCCTGCTGTGCCCACTGTGGTGGCCTGCTGCGCCCTGATGTGGTCTGGTTTGGCGAGGGGTTGCCAGAACAGCACCTCCGCACCGCCTACCGCGCAACGGAGCAAGCAGACCTGTTCTTTTCAGTAGGAACCTCGGCAGGGGTCCAGCCGGCGGCGTCGCTCCCCCTGATTGCCCGACGACGCGGGGCCTACGTCGTGGAGATCAACGAGCAGGAAACCGCGCTCGCTCTGATGGCGGATTGCTGGCTCCGGGCAGCTCCGGGTGAGATGCTGCCCGCTCTGGCGCAGTATGTGATGCCGCAAAGCGAGGAGGAGGACGAGGAGGACGAGGAGGACGAGGAGGACGGCCCGTGAAGCATGCGGCGCTCACATCCGGGGTCATCCAGGGTCCCCGCCTTCTCCTGCGTCCGTGGAAGAGTGAGGATGAACGGGTGCGTCGGATGTGGGCGTCCTATTCCGACCCCTTGAGCAAGCTCTGGAACCTCCCCCGCTGTCGGCCTCTCTACGAGGAGTTCATTTCTTTTTTCCACTCCTCTCAGGGAACCCGACGGTCCTGGGCTATCGAAAGCCAGAACCGCCAGCTTATCGGGCGGCTCTCCCTCCGCGAGATTGAACCCTGGAAGCGGCGGGCCCGTCTGGGGATTTCGCTCGGAGAAGACTATGTGAACCAGGGATTGGGAACCGAAGCCCTGGCGCTCTTTCTTGACCATTTCTTCGGGTCCCTGGGTTTCACGACGATGGCGCTCGATGTGGCGGCGTGTAATGGCCGGGCCGTGCGGTGCTACGAGCGTCTGGGGTTTCGCCATGTCAAGCAGGAGTGGCGCAAAGCAGACCAGGCTTTCTGCCCGCACCTGCTGCAAGACCCGGCCTATCACCATCTGCGCCTCTTTTTTCGGGTCCAGGCTGAAACCACCTGGGTTCAGTTCCTTGA
>DAOTUF010000580.1:0-5676 GCA_034437495.1 Chloroflexaceae bacterium
GGGCTGGCTCGCGCACCCCAGGGTATCGTGACCGGCTGAACGGAGCCTCGAAAGGCCAGGTCTGGTCATACCTCGGCCTGCCCGACGGAGCGTGCAAGCCGCCTGACTTCAGTCAGTGCGGGGTATGACTCCAGAGGATAGAAAAGAGGAACAGGTCTCAAAACAATCGTCGTATTCTGTTCGGTGCTGCTCCGTGCTATGCTTTTGAGTGTACTTGATTGCGTGGGCGCTGTCAATAGCGTCGGGTCAGGAACACGACCAGCTACCCACCTACCCGCCCACAAAGAGCAGAATCAGCGCATACGAGACCGGCGCGGTGAAGAGCATACTATCGATGCGGTCCAGGAGGCCGCCGTGCCCCGGCATCAGGTTGCTCATATCTTTCACGCCAATCTGCCGTTTCAGAAAGGACTCGGACAGGTCGCCCAGGGGACCGGCTACGCCGCCTGCGGCCCCTAGCAGGGCCGCGTGGAGATAGCCCATCGGGAGGCCAAACAGCGGAACTGCCAGCAGCACCACGGCAACCGAGGCAAGGAACCCGCCCACCGCTCCTTCCCACGTCTTCCCCGGGCTGAGCGAGGGGAACATTTTGTGCCGGCCCACCAGACGCCCCACCACATACGCGGCAATGTCTTGCAGCCAGGTCATGAGCAGCACCACAAAGACCCACGCTGCCCCGGGCGCAAACGGAACCGCCAGCCATCCGCCTTCAAGCGGGGTGGAAAGCTCCCGCAGCAGGACGTAGTAGCTCAACAGTCCGCCGACATAGCACGCCGCGACCAGGGTGAGCGCCCAGTCCGTGAGGCTGCGCGTGCGGGCACTCTGGAACACCTCGCTGACAAGCGACAGGATGATGATAGCCCCGAATGCGGCCCCCGTCAGGTCCAGGGCCGTGGTTGCCTGGGTGGTTGCGGCAGCGCACAGGAGCAGCGCCGAACCAGCACCGACGACCATCCGCGGGTGGTGCCCGGCCTGGTGCAGCACGCCATAGAACTCGACCAGACACACCACGGATGCCAGGGCCACCACCAGCGCCACGGCCCAGACACTCCAATAGGCCGCCCCGAGGATGAGGGGGAAGAGAGCGAACCCACTGATCAGTCGGCGGGTCAGGGAGCTACCGGGTTTGGGAGATACCGCCGAAGCGACGTTCGCGCTGTCCATACTCTCGAATTGCCTGCCGAAGCTGCTCAGGCCCGAAGTCTGGCCAGTAGAGCGGCGTCGTCCAATATTCACTATAGGCCGTTTCCCAGATGAGGAAGTTCGACAGCCGCCACTCGCCACTGGTCCGAACCACCAGGTCCGGGTCGGGCAACCCCCCCGTTGAGAGGTAGCGGGAAATCGTCTGCTCGTCAATCGCTTCGGGAGGCAACCCCGCGGCGGCAATGGCGCGGACCGCATCGACAATATCCGTCCGCCCACCATAGTTGAACGCAATCGAGAGCGTCAGGCGTTCGTTGTGGCGCGTCAGGTCCAGCGCATAGCGGACCTTTTCCTTGAGGGTTGTGCTAATGCCTTCCAATCGTCCCAGGTGGCGCAGGTGGACCCCCTGCTCGTTGAGGGAGCGGGTTTCGCGGTCGATGAAATCGCCCAGGATTTTCATCAGCCCTTCCACCTCCAGGGAGGGACGGCTCCAATTTTCGGTGGAGAAGGCATACAGAGTGAGGTAGCGCACCCCTAGCTCAGAACAGGCGGTCACGATGCTCCGGATATTCTCCGTGCCCGCACGGTGCCCGGCCAGACGCGGTAGCCCGCGCTGACGGGCCCAGCGTCCATTGCCATCCATAATCATTGCAATATGCTGTGGTATTTGCAAACCGTTGATACGACTTTTTTCCGCCATCATGGTGCCCTCGTGCATTGTTCAACCAGCAACCCCCGGTCGCTCACCCGGGCCAGGGACCGGCAGATGGGGGGGAAACAGAAACCCATCAGGCCCCCCACCCTGACAGTTGCGGAGATTTTCTCATTCATCGCGCAGGTATTGGTATTGAGCGTATCGCTGGTAGGTTGGCTCTGACTGATGGCGATCTCTGACCAATCTGGCTATACTTCCATCACTTCCTGCTCTTTGGTCGTGCCTACCTGCTCAAGCTCCTTCGTATAGCGGTCGGTCAGCTCTTGCAGGCGGTCCTGAGCGCGGTGCTGGTCATCTTCGCTGATGAGCTTTTCCCGCTCCAGTTCCCGCAGGTCTTCCATAGCATCGCGCCGGTGGTTTCGGATGGAAACCTTGACCTCCTCCACCCGCTGGCGGACAAGCCGCACCAACTCGCGGCGGCGTTCCTCGGTGAGCGGAGGAAGCGTCAGACGAATGATACGCCCATCGTTCTGGGGCGTCAATCCCAGGTCCGATTGCTGGATGCCGCGCTCAATGGCTCGTATCGTGCTCGCGTCATAGGGCTGGATCAGGATAGAGCGCGTTTCGGGGACACTGATATTCGCGAGTTGGTTGAGCGGCATCGTCGATTCGTAGGCTTCGATGGGCAAATACTCCACCAGGCCGGGCGAGGCTCGCCCGGTGCGGATCGTGGCCAGGTTGTGGTGCAACGCCTCAACCGCCTTTTTCATCTGCCCCTCTGCCTGATGTAACACATCGTTGATCATCTCTCGTCTCCTACCTTGCTTACCAGAGTCCCGACATGTTCCCCCCGAATAATCCGCTCCATTGCCCCGGCTTCCAGCGCGTTGAACACCGTAATCGGGATGTTGTTATCCATACAGAGCGTGAGCGCGGTATTATCCATCACGGCCAGACCACGGCTCAACACCCCCATAAAGCTCAGGTGCCTGAAGCGGGTAGCCGTCGGATCATGCCGGGGATCCGCCGAATAGATTCCATCCACCCCATTCTTCCCCATCAGGATAATCTCGGCGTGGATTTCGGCGGCCCGGAGCGCCGCCGCCGAGTCGGTGGTAAAGTAGGGGTTGCCAGTGCCCGCCGAGAGAATAATAACCCGCCCCTTTTCCAGGTGTCGGGTAGCCCGGCGACGGATATAGGGTTCGGCAACTTCATCCATCTTTATCGCCGTCATGGTGCGCGTATCCACCCCGCGCCGTTCCAGAGAATCTTGCATCGCCAGGGCGTTGATCACCGTGGCCAGCATCCCCGTATAGTGCGACTGGGCTGCGTCCATGCCGCGGGCAATCGCCTGACTGCCCCGCCAGATGTTCCCCCCTCCGAGCACGAGGGCGACTTCTACCCCGTGGCGGACCAGGCGCTCAATTTCCTGGGACAGGAAATCAAGCTTGTCCGTATCGACCATTTTTCCTGGCCCGGCCAGGGATTCGCCGCTGTATTTGATGAGGACGCGCCGATAATGCGGCTGCCCTCCGGGGGTACGGCCCTGCTCATCTCCCTGCACGGCGCTAGTCCCCGACCTCATAGCGCGTAAACCGTCGGACGACCACGTTTTCCCCGAGCCGGGCAATGGCTTCTTTCATCTTGTCCTGGATCATCGTTCGGCCATCCTTCACAAAGGGCTGCCGCATGAGCACGTGCTGCTCATAGAAATCTTCGGCAGACAGTTCACTGGCCTCGATAGCTTCGGGGGGCACGTCCTCCACGTTGAGGTAGCTCGGGTTGGTCGCGGCGATGTGCAGCGCCAGGTCCCGCGCAAGGGTCATAAACCCTTCCGTCCGCGCCACAAAGTCCGTCTCGCAATTCACCTCGACTATGGCCACCAGGCGCGAACCAGGATGCACGTAGACCTCGATGCGCCCATCTCTGGCTTCACGGCTCTGCTTCTTTTCGGCTGCCTGGATACCCTTCTCGCGCAGCACCTCGATAGCCCTGGTGATATCACCGTTGGTCTGCGCCAGGATATCTTTGCACTCCTTGAATCCTGCGCCGGTGCGATCGCGCAATTCTTTGACCATTGCAGTTGTCACTGCCACTAGCTTGCTCCTTATCTGCTTTGCATCGTCTCGTGCCGATGGGAGCCTTCGAGGGCGGCATCGGCAACCTTACTGGTTACTAACTTGATACTGCGAATGGCATCGTCGTTACAGGGGATGACGTAATCTATCAGGTCCGGGTTGCAGTTGGTGTCCACCATGGCCACCACCGGCATCAGGACTTTGCGGGCTTCGCGCACGGCGATATCTTCTTCCCGCGGGTCAACCACAAAGAGCGCCCCGGGCAGACGGTCCATCTTTTTGATACCGCCGAACACCCGGTTGAGCTTGGTGATTTCCTCTTCGAGCTTCAGGGCTTCCGCCTTGGTGAGGCGGGCAAAGTCGCCGCGGTCCCGTTTTTCTTCCAGGTCGGCCAGGTAGCGCAACCGCCTGCGAATCGTCGTGAAGTTGGTGAGCGTTCCGCCTAGCCAGCGTTGCGTAATGAAGAGCTGCCCACAGCGGGCGGCTTCTTCGGCTATCACTTCCTGAGACTGCTTCTTGGTGCCAACAAACAGGACCTTGCTTCCGCGGGCCACGGTGTCGGCGACGAAGTTGTAGGCATCGGTCAGACCATTGACGGTCTTTTGCAGGTCAATGATATGGATACCGTTTCGAGCGGTAAAGATAAATGGCCGCATCTTCGGGTTCCACCGTCTGGTCTGATGACCAAAGTGGGCCCCGGCTTCAAGCAGCGACCGGACCGAAACAATCTTCTGCGGTGTTCGGTTTGCAATCATGACGATAGACTTCTCCTTATGGAATGTGCCTCTGGCACGCCGCCACTCCCATCATCTTACGTCCAGGCCAACAGAAGCCATTGGCAGGAATGGTCCGTAATCATGGAGTGTGTGTATTTGGCATGGGAATCCCATACCGTTGGGTAGTATAGCATACAACCCTGGTAGGGGCAAACGAGCGCAGCAACCGGGGGTAGGGGTCGTGGTATACTGCTACGCAATGGTGAACCATACCCCCGAAGAACCACCCCTGCGCTACTTCCTCCCCGGTCGGAAAATCGGGCTGCCCGACCCGGGGAGCTACTGGTATATGCTGGCCAGTTCGGTGCTGTGGGTCGGGGTGCTGCCGCTGGCGAGCATGGTGCTGGCGCAGGTGGGAGCGCGAAAGCTCCAACATCGTCTGGAGCGGTGGTGGGCGCGGAGCGTGCGGGCCGCCCTGAAGATAGACCTGGTGCTGGAGGGGCTTGAGCATATTGACCCGAACGAAGTCTATGTAGTGACGCCGCTGCACGAGGGCTTTGTGGACGTGGTGGCGCTGCTGCACCTCCCCCTCCCGCTGCGCTTTGCCGCCCGCGACGAACTTTTTACGTGGCGGTTGCTCGGGTGCTATCTGCGGGCCACCGGGCAGATTGAGGTGTGCCCGGAGCGGGGCAGCCAGAGCTACCGCCACCTCCTGCGGGCCGCGCGGCAGGTCATCGCCGGGGGCGAAAGCCTGCTCATCTTCCCCCAGGGCGGGTTGCTCGGGATTGAGCTTGACTGCCGCACGGGGGCATTTGCGCTGGCGCGGTCGCTGAGGCGGCCCATCCTGCCCGTGGTGCTCACAGGCACCCACCGCGTCTGGGAATATCCCTTCACGCCGCGGCTGCGGTTCGGGCAGCGGGTCACGCTGCGGGTTCTGCCACCGCTCCCGGTCGAGGAGCACAGCGGCAGAGAAGCCAGCAAGAGCCTTGAGGAGGTGCGACAGGAGGTCCAACAGCGCCTCAAGACCGTGGCGCTTTCGGGAGAGGTCGAGCCGCCGCGCCGGTTCGTGCCTGCCCGTGACGGC
>DAOTUF010000581.1:0-1978 GCA_034437495.1 Chloroflexaceae bacterium
CGCTTATCGCCGAAGCGACAGCCGGTCTACGATACGTGAGCAGAATTGCTCGAACTCTACCGGTTTTACCCATCGGAAGGTTCGCCGATGGAACCCGATACCGATACGTTGGAAAGGTGCGCTCCCGACGCCTGATAACCTCTCGTCTGCCCGTGGGCCTTCGGTTTATGGGTGGGAGACCGGAACCAATGATACCACGTAGGTGATGTTGTGGCAAGAGCGCCATTCGGCTGGCTCAAGCCTGCGAGAAACCCGCCTCACCACTGCCACGAACGTGGCGTGGCTTGCGGCGGGTTTATTCGGTCAAAAATGTCTACACGTGAGAGCCTCTGCCCCCCGACCAGCGCGACCTACGGCGCTTCTCCCACCCACATCTGCGAAAGCCCGAGAGAAATCGGCTCTGCCTCTTCGTAGCCGTAGTCGGCGGGGGAAAGGGCTGGTTCGACGCTGCGCAGGTCCAGCCAGTTCAGCCCGCGGGGAAGGTCCAGGACGACCGTGTGGTGCTGCGGCTTGCCAACGTCCAGCCGTGCAACCACCTGCTCACCGTGATACACCTCCACCTGCCGCGGGATGGCAAAACTGTGCGCTCGAACGTGGAGCGTCACCGGCCCGTCGGTTCGCCGGAGCACCCCGATACGCCCTTCCTGGTGCATCCAGCGATAGGGCGGCTCGTCGCGTTGCTCCGGCGTAGGCAAGCGGAGGCGGCCCCATCCCTGCTCATCGGCAATCACCAGGCAGGTCGTGCTGATATCGTCGGTGGGTATCTGGTAGAGCGCCAGGTCCGGTGTCTCGTGGACCAGCGACTCCCGACCGATGTGGGCAAGCACCTGCTGCTCGTAGGCGGGAGCTTCGGGCTTGCGGCGATAGACCATCAGATGGGTGATATGGTAGAAGGCCGCCACGCAGCGCCAGCCGGAAGCAGGATGCACAATGTCAGCATCGAAGATGCGGTGGCGCAGGTAGTCCAGGATGGGGCCGGGCGGGTTGTCACGCGAGAGTTCCCCATACAGCACCGGGCGCTCATGGACCGTCGCATAGTACATCCCCCGATTGGAGGGGTCAGGCATCTCCATCAAGGCCCCCCGCACGGTGCTATCGGAAAGGAAGGTGGGGGCTGCGGCGGGGGGAGCAGCACGCACGGGGATGGGCAGCAATTCGAAGCACAGCGCAGCCAGCACCCCAACAAACAACCAGCGACCGCTAGCCCGTCCAGTCCTGCGGGGTATCTTCTCGCTCACCCGCTGCTGGAGCACCTGAAACCCGATAGCCGCCAGCACCGCCAGGCACAGCAGCGTGATAATGATGTAGCGGGCCGGGGCGCGAGTCACCCGCAGCACGCTGAACTGGAACAGAATCTCGTAGGGCAGGGGAACCGGTGTCACCTCCCCGAGCAGCCGGAGCTGCGGCCCGAGCGACAGCACCAGGAAGCCAGCACCGCAGAACACCCAGAAGCGGGACTGCTGCCAGCGGTGCCACACCCCCAGGACCGCCAGAATCAGCGCGACATAGCTCAGGCTCACAAAGGTCACGGTGATGCCAGGGGTCTTCAGTTGCTCAAACTGCTGCCAAGCCCAGTCCCCCCAGAGCGGGTGTTCGGGGTTGGGGATGAAGAAGGCCAGCACATCGGGTGAGTGATAGATGGTATCGCGGCGCGAACGGATCATGTAGGGGTCAGGGCCTTGCAGTTCCAGGTACATCGGCACGGCGACCGCAGCAACCGCGGCAAAGTAGAGCACCTGGAGCGATGCGAACCGCCATGCCAGCGACCGCAGGGTCTCCCACCACCGACCCGCCGGGTGCGCCAGCAGCACCGCTAGCAGCACCACCCCCGTCAGCAGTTGCAGATAGACCGCAAACTGCCAGTCGGAGAAGGAGTTGAGCGCCAGCGCGATGGCGGCTCCGAGCAACCAGCGGGGCCGCCCGAAATCCAGCCACCGCCGCACGCAGAGCACATACAGCGGGATAAACTCAACCCCGT
>DAOTUF010000582.1:0-4266 GCA_034437495.1 Chloroflexaceae bacterium
CGGTGACGTACAGCGCTGCCTCATTGTCTGCCCTGGCAGCCTCGCCGAGCAGTGGCAGGACGAACTCGCCCGCCGCTTCCACCTGCCCTTTGATATTCTCACCAATGACCAACTCGAATCGGCCCACACCGGCAACTGGTTCCTCGAAACGCCATTGGTGATTGCCCGCCTCGACAAACTGGCCCGCGACGAACAAGTGCAGCAGAAGCTCCAGGCTCCCGACGCTCACTGGGACCTGGTCGTGTGCGATGAGGCGCACAAGCTCTCGGCGACCTTCTTTGGCGGCGAGATCAAGTACACGAAGCGCTACCGCGTCGGGCAGATGCTCGGCTCGCGCACCCGCCACTTCCTGCTGATGACCGCCACCCCCCACAATGGCAAGGAGGAGGATTTCCAACTCTTCCTCGCCCTGCTCGATAGTGACCGTTTCGAGGGGCGGTTTCGGGATGGCGTCCACCAGGTGGAGGTCTCCGACCTGATGCGGCGGATGGTCAAGGAGCGTCTGCTGAAGTTCGATGGTACCCCGCTCTTTCCTGAACGTATCGCCTACACCGTGCCCTACCGCCTTTCGGTGGTGGCGGTTGAGGAAGAGGTGCGCCCCACCCAACAAGGCACAGTTGGTCACGCTTGCATGATTGCGCCGATACCCTCAACCAACTGACAAAGGAAACCATCGGCGGAATGTTCCAGGAATAGGATAACAGCGAGGTATTACTTTACAATGGACAAGTCAAGTATACCAACCTTTGATCACCTGATAGACCCATTATTTCAGGCTATCAAAAACCTGGGAGGATCAGGCACGATTGAAGAGATAGACACCAAAGTGGCTGAACTCCTTGCCCTTTCCGATGAACAACTAGAGATCCTGCACAATCCTGACAAAGGGGGACAGACAGAATTTGCCTACCGGCTGGCGTGGGCACGAACGTACCTGAAAAAATATGGGGTGCTGGAAAATTCAAGTCGGGGGGTTTGGTCCCTGACAACAGAAGGGCGGAAACTTGATCATGTTCGCCCGACAACGGTCAGGCGCTTTGTGCAACAACAGGCGAGGAAGGTGACAGATGAGCCACCATATGATGGGATACAAGAACCACGGGAGGCAGAACCAGAGCAGATTTGGCGCGATGAACTCCTGGAGACCCTCTTGCAGCTAGAACCAGCAGCATTTGAACGCCTGGTGCAGCGTTTGCTGCGTGAGTCGGGGTTTATCCAGGTTGAGGTAACTGGACGAAGCAATGATGGGGGGATTGATGGGAAAGGAATTATGCGCCTGGGTGGGCTTTTGAGTTTCCATGTCATCTTCCAGTGTAAACGCTATCGTGGATCGGTTACTGCAAGCCAGGTACGTGATTTTCGGGGGGCAATGGTAGGAAGAGCAGACAAAGGCTTGCTTATCACCACGGGCAACTTTACGAAAGAGGCTACCAGAGAAGCAACGCGAGATGGTGCTCCGGCGATTGATTTGATAGATGGTGATTTGCTGATAGAAAAGCTAAAAGACCTTGGCCTGGGTGTTCGTTCCCAGAAGATTGAAGTTGAGAAAGTCTCTATTGATAAAGACTGGTTCTCGAATATGTAAGGATGAATTCCTAAATCTGCGTGGGCTGCGGCTCAGCGCAGCAGTCAAAGAGCGCCTGAGCAAAGAAATCACCTACTGGGATCATCGCGCCGAAGACCTCAAGCTCCAGGAGCAGGACGGTAGACCGAATGCCCGTCTGAACTCCCAGGAGGCCCGCCGCCGGGCCGATGAGTTGCAGGCCCGTCTCCAGAAGCGGATGGCGCAGCTTGACCTCGAAGCCCAGATAGCGCCGCTGCCACCGGTCGTGGTCGGTGGACTGCTCGTCGTGCCGGTCGGGCTGCTCAGCATCCTCACGGGACGCTCCCTGCCTGCCACGGCCCAGGCCGTTGATACCCAGGCAGCGGCGGCCCGCGCCCGCGCCATCGTGATGGAGGTGGAGCGGAGCCTGGGGTTCGAACCAGTGGACCGCGAGTTGGACCACCTCGGTTATGATATTGAGAGCCGCGACCCCGCCACGGGGCGACTGCGCTTCATCGAGGTGAAGGGACGACGGGCCGGAGCCGCGACCGTCACCGTCACAAAGAACGAAATCCTGTGCGCCCTCAACCAGCCAGCGGCGTACGTCCTGGTGCTGGTGCTCTTCGAGGAGGATGGGAGCCATCGGGTGGCCTACGTGCGTCGGCCCTTCCACCAGTCGCCAGATTTCGGGGTGACGAGCGTGAACTATGATCTGGGTGAACTGCTGGCGCGAGCAAGCGATCCCGCGGAGCAACGACAACGATAAGGAGGAAAGGATGACCAGTCTGACTATTGAATTGACCCCCGAAGTGTACCGCCGCCTGCACGTGGAGGCGCAGCGGCAGGGCAAAGCCGAACACGAAGTGGCCCAGGCATTCCTGGTCGAACGCCTGACGGGAGCCTCCCCCGAAGCACCGGCCCCACCGCTCGATCTGGCGCTTGCCCCGGAGGTTCAGGCGCTGCTGGCGACGATGACGGACACGGATATGATTGTCCCGCCACGCGGCACCCCAGCGGATGCCATCCGTCTGTTACAATCCTGGGACGAGGAGGATGCAGCCGCCGCGGAAGCGGAGGAAGAGGGGGAAGAGACCTGGGAAGAGGTGCTGCGGGCCATTGATACCCATCGCTTCTCCTCGCGCAAGCTGTTTCCCCATCTAGAGGAGCAGCCATGAGCCGCATCATTCTGCTGGATGCCGGGCCGCTCGGTCTGCTGGCCCACCCACGCCCGACCCCGACGAGCCTGGAATGTCGCCAATGGGCGCGGGAGGTGCAGGCGGCAGGCGCAGTGATCCACATTGGGGAGATTGCTGATTATGAAGTCCGCCGCGAACTGCTGCGAGCGCGGAAGACCCGCGGGGTCGAGCGCCTCAACGAGTTGAAAGCCGAATTTGGGTACGTCGCCATCACCACGGCCACGATGCTGCAAGCAGCCACCTACTGGGCCCGGCTCCGACAGCAGGGCTTGCCCACCGCCGACAAAGCTGCCCTCGATGGCGATGTCATTCTGGCAGCGCAGACCGCGTTGTTGCTCGACCAGGGACACACCGTCGTGGTTGCCACGACCAACGTGGGCCACCTGGCGCGGCTCGTCCCCGCCGACCTCTGGCAGCATATCACAGGGAAGGAGTAAGCACGACCCGATGTCCACGCGCAAAAAGCTGATGGAAGGCGAAGCGCAATGAAGCTGCCAAACCACACCCAGGCACTGGTCGCGGAAAGCAAGATCACGGACTATCTGCTCTCATTGACCCACTCGCGGGGACAGAGCAAGGCGCGGTTTTTTCTGCGCTCTCGGCTTTTCCCCATCCGCGTGGCAGGTTCTGGCCGATGCCTTGCGGCAGCACGCCGCCACGCACGAGGTGGCGCAGGTTGAACCGACGCCCATTGGCACGCTGTATGTGATTGAAGGCGCACTGGTGGCACCGGATGGACGCGCACCGTTGATCCGTACGGTATGGTTTGTCGAGCACGGCCAGGATATCCCCCGGCTTACGACCGCCTATCCATTGAAGAACAGGAGGAAGTCGCAATGATCGAGGAACATGACAGCGTGATATTGATGACCGATGTCCCGGAACACGGGTTGCAGGCTGGCGACCTGGGCACCGTGGTGATGGTTGCTCAGCACGGCAGGGGCTATATCGTGGAATTTATGACCCTTGACGGTGAAACCATCGCGGTGGTGTCGCTCTTTGCCGAGCAGGTGCGCCCCATCCAGCAGGGCGAGATTGCCCACGCCCGTATGATTGCGCCGGTGCCTGTAGCCGACTGAAAACAGAAAGTACTACCTATGCCCACGCGCAAAAAGCTCATTGAAGTCGCCCTGCCGCTGGAGAAGATCAACACCGCCAGCGCCCGCGAAAAGTCCATCCGCCACGGCCACCCCAGTACGCTGCACCTCTGGTGGGCGCGGCGACCGCTGGCAGCGGCACGGGCGGTCATCTTTGCCCAGATGGTGGACGACCCGTCATCCCACCCCGAACGCTTCCCGACGGAGGCGGAGCAGGCCGCCGAGCGCGACCGCCTCTTCCGCCTGATCGAGCAGATGGTGGAATGGGAAAACACGACGAACGACGACCTGCTCCACCAGGCCCGCGAGGAAATCTGGCAGAGCTGGCGCACCACCTGCGCCGACAACCGCGACCACCCCCGCGCCGCCGACCTCTTCACCCCCGACCGCCTGCCTGCCTTTCACGACCCCTTTGCGGGGGGCGGGTCCC
>DAOTUF010000583.1:0-6715 GCA_034437495.1 Chloroflexaceae bacterium
AGTGGTGTTCGGGCACGAGGAGCCGCACCCCGAAGCCATACAGCAGCCGCTCAATCGCGCCTTCCCAGTCGCGCTCTTCGGGGCGCACCTGGAGCAACTCCCCGGCAAAGGGCAGGTCCTCTTCGGCTATCTCCAGGTCGGTGGCTATCTGGCCGCGGATGCGCAGGTTGGCGAGAGGTATCTGACTTTTGCGCTGCTGGAGCGACTCCAGTTCGCGGGAGCGTTCTTCGGCGTGGTCTTTGAGATGCCTGGCCCGCACCTGATGGGCAACCAGGTCCTCGTTCAACCTGTGCATATCAGCTTCGATATCGGCAATGTGAGCACTCACCTCCCGGCGGCAGGTATCGAAGGTCAGGTGGTCCACCGCAGCGGGGATGTTGAGCAGCCGCGCCAGGTCGCTGTAGCGGGCTTCCTGCTTCTTCTTGTGGGCTATCCATTTGCTGATGCTGGCGATTTCCTGTTCCAACTGCTGGAGACGGTGGCCGGCTTCGTCCTTGCTGATGGCGATATCCAGCCGGGTCAATTCCTGCCGCAGCGTCTCCATGTCGCGGTCAATCTCCTCCAGCCGGGCGTGGAGGTGCGCCAGCCGCGTATCATCGGCAGCGATAGCCTGTTCCAGGAGGGCTATCTTTTGCTGCGCAAAGTAGGCGGGGAGGGCATCGCGGCAGCCGGTGATGGCGGCAACGCCCTGCCGGGACTGGTTGAACTTCTCGGCCTGCTCAAGCAGTGGTTCCAGGGCGGCAAGCTGCTGTTCGGCCTTCAGGATGGCGTTGTGCGAGCGGGTGAGGTTTTCGTAGTTTGCTTTGAGCTGGTCAATACGCTCTTGCGTATCGGTTTTTTCGAGCATGTGCTCGCGGACAAACTCATTGAGCGAATCGATTTCTTTGATCGTGACGGTCTGGTTGAACAGGTCGAGCGCCCGTTCCGAACGCAGGCCCACGAGCTTGCGAAACCTCTTGCTATATTCCTTGAAGCTTTCGCATACGTCAACCCCCTCCATCCCCTTCAGGCGCTTCTTCAGGTCGGCAACGGTCGGGGTGGCGGTGAAATCAAAGTGCTGCTCGATGGAAAGTCGCTCCTGGGCAACCACAAAAAACTTCTGCACCACCCCCTCCTGCATCCAGAAGACCTGGGCCAGGGTGACATCCTGCCCGCTTTCCTGGTTGGCAAAGCCGGCCAGCAGCACCGAATAATCCCCCTTGCCGCGCAAGAACTGCGTTCTGGAACCGGTCTCCTCGTTGCGGAGCCTGCCGTAGGCTCCCAGAACGTAGGTCCTCTCTTCGCGCTCGCGCCGCCCGGTGCCAGACGCCTTGTTGTAGGCTCGCCGCCTGTTGGGGACGAGCAGCGTGAGCAGGGCATCCACCAGCGTAGACTTCCCCGACCCGTTGGCCCCCGTGAGCAGCGAGGTGTTGCCACAAGGCTGGATGCTCCAGATTTTGCCGTGGAAGGTGCCCCAGTTCCACACTTCGAGCCGGTGGAGGCGGAAACCGGGGGGCGGTGGGGTGCTTTCTCGCTCACTATCCTTCATATTGACGCTCCTTGTATTGCTGAAGTTCCTGCCGAATTTCCCCCAGTTTATCGGCGTCTATCTTTGCCTTGAGAATGCGACGGACTTCGTAGTGGTCGCTGTCGGCGCTCTTGAGCAACTTGAGAAACCCCAGGTCAACCACCTGGTGGATTACCGTGTCAATCTCCTTGACGAGGCGGGTTTCGTTGGTCCGCTCGGGAAGAAAGGGACGCATCATATCCCGCAGCGCGTCCCTGGAGAGCACCAGGCGGTCGGACGCGGTTTCGCGCAGGTCAAACTGCTGAAGCTCCTCGCGCAGGAGCACGCACAGCAGCGTTACGCGGTAGCCCAGTTTGTCGCGCCGCACCAACCGCGGCAGGGGGGCTGTCTGGTCGTCGTCCTCCCGGGGGTCAGGCTGGTGCAGGTAGGCGTAGCCCTCGTTCTCGTCAATGCGCACTTCGATGCCGATGGTAGCGAAATACTCGCGGATGGGTACGGCGTAGTTCAGCAGCACCCTCCAGTGGTCCGTATCATCATAGTACAGGATGCCCTGGAGCAGCTTGATAAGCACCGGGGCGTAGGGTGGGATGGTCGAAGAAGTATCCATACAATTCCATACAATTCCTGACAATTCCTGACTTCCTGACAATTCCTGGTTCTCTGGCGGCGCTGCCCCTACCTCCGAAAGACAATCCGCGGCAGGGTGATGCGGATGAACCGCTCACCGTGGTCGGACCGGTCTTGAAACATCATCTGTTCGCGTTCTGCATCGTGGATGGCGTGGCGTTCTTCTCGGGCGGCAAGGGAGACGTAGGCGATTATCTCTGGCAAGCCCTTCTGCACCGGGTAGTATTCGGTCAGTTCCGCCAGGGTGATTTCCTGCCGATGCTCGAGGATAGCCCCGATTTGCTGTTTCAGCACCGCTTCATCAATGGAGAACTGGCTGCGCAAACTGCGGATGATGTCACCGGGTGCGGGTTCATCCGGGTGGCTCACGTTCCAGGTGTTGAACACCGCCTCGTCCGGGCGGGTCCAGAGGGGGCGTTCCATGGGCAGGCGAATGTCAGGCGGGCCTTCTCCTTCTACGGAGAGCGCATCGTCTTCGGCAGGGAGGGTGTCCATCACCTCCAGGGCCAGCTTTTTGATATCCGCGGCGAGTTCGAGCACGCGCCGGGTCTCCTGGATATGCTGCTCGTCCAGGATGCGCCGGAGTTGTTCGGCCAGGCGGTAGTTGGACTGGACGATTTTTTCGCCCGCGTCAATGAGACGCGGCTTGATGCCCCAGAGCAGGCGTTCCTCCTGACTCAGCGTGCCCAGGCAGGGCAGGTTGTAGACCGTGGCCAGCAGGTCGTGGAGTTCGTCTTGCTTCGAGGGCGACATGAGAAACTCCCAGAAGGCATAGAAGCTGCGTCCCTGGTCGGACTGTTTCAGGGCTTCGTCTTCCTGGATAACGTGCGCCACCACAGACCCCTTCCGCACGCCTTCTTTCAGGTGCTCTTCCCGCACGGCGCGGGTGATGTTGCGAAAGTTCTGTTCGACCTCTTTGAAGTCGGCCAGCAGGCGGCGAGCTTCGTGGTTGGCCTCCAGAAAGCGCTCGTTGATCTGGGTGGTGGTGAACTGCCGCACCTCCCCCGTCTGACGGATGTTCGCCATTTCTTCCTCAATGGCGGCCTTCTGCCGTTCCAGGAAGGCCAGGCGAGTCTCCACGTCGCTGGTGCTCTCCCGCGCAATCTCCTCCAGCAGGTCGAAGATATGGAAGAAGCGCGACTCCGTGCCGATGAACTGCCGCCGGGTGAACCCTTCCAGCCAGGCAATCGCCTTTTCGGTGCCCGGCGTGAGTTCGAACACCGGGTCGTCGCCGTAGCGCTCATAGTACTGCCGCACCACCTGGTGGTCGTCGTCGCACCATGTCTCCAGGTAGCTCTTGGCTGGTTGGGGGTAAAGGTCGGGGTGGTGCTGGCGGACTTCCTCCTGATAGGTTTCAAGCTGTTCAATCAGTTCCGCCGCGGGGATGGTGAGGCGGTGGGCCTGCTTGAAGGCCCGGTAGAGAAAGCCGATAACCAACGCGCCGTTCCGCATTTGCAGCAGACGGATGGCCGGTTCACGCTCCAGGAGGTAGGCAATGGTCTCGTAATCCATACGGAGGTCGGGGCAAATTTTCAAGAAATCCCCCTCATTTTATGCCATTCCTGCTCAGAAAACAAGTCCGGCGGGGTTCCGCTCCCCCGTCGCCAGTGCTCCTGTCTTTTTTCGCTCCGTTGCCCTACAATGGCCCTACCATGAGACCCGACGTTTGGGGAGCGAACGCCCGGCGGCCCGTTCGTTTCATGTCCTGGTTACTCGGTGCCGCCTTGTATCCGTCTTTTTATGCTTGAGGAGAAGTAAAGCCAATGCGAAGAACCAAGATTATCGCGACGATTGGACCGACCAGCAGCGCCCCGGAGACCGTTCACCGCTTGCTGGATGCTGGAATGGATGTGGCCCGCCTGAACTTTTCGCACGGGACCCACGAAAACCACGCCCAGACGATTGCTACTCTGCGCGAGGTTGCGAAGGAGCGCAGCCACCCGCTGGCAATCCTCCAGGATTTGCAGGGACCCAAGATACGCACCGGGCGGTTGGTGGAGGGGCAGCCGGTCGAATTGCAGGCCGGCAAGCCATTCACGATTACGACCCATGAGGTGGAGGGGACCGCGGAGCGGGTCAGCACCACCTACGAACCGCTCCCGCGGGATGTGCGGAAGGGCGACCGTATCTTGCTCTCCGACGGCCTGATTGAACTGCGCGTGACGGGCACCGGCGATGACGAGGTGCAGACCGAAGTTGCGGTCGGGGGAGTATTGCGCGAGAAACAGGGTATCAACCTGCCGGGCGTGCAGGTGAGCGCTCCCTCGCTCACCGACAAGGACGCCGCCGACCTGGTGTTCGGGTTGTCGCAGGGGGTGGACTATGTGGCGCTTTCGTTCGTGCGTCGGGCCGCCGATATCTCCGATATCAAGCAGCGGATTGCCGCGACAGACAAGAACGTGCCCGTCGTTGCGAAGATTGAGAAGCCGGAGGCCCTGGACGACCTGGATGGTATCTTGAAGGTGGCGGATGCGGTGATGGTCGCCCGCGGCGACCTGGGCGTCGAAATCCCCACCGAGCAGGTGCCACCCATTCAGAAGCAGATTATCCAGGCGTGCAACGAGAATGGGGTGCCGGTCATCACCGCCACGCAGATGCTCGACTCGATGATCCGCAACCCCCGCCCGACCCGCGCCGAGGCCAGCGACGTGGCCAACGCCATTCTGGACGGGACCGACGCGGTGATGCTGAGCGGTGAGACGGCCAGCGGAGCCTACCCGGTCGAGACGGTACAGATGATGGCGAAGATCATTGAGGTCATCGAAGGGAGCCAGTGGAATATCAAACGGATTCCGTCGAATATGAGCCTGGAGCCGCAGCACGATATTGCCAACGCCATCAGTTCGGCAACCCGCGCCATTGTCGAGGCCATGCCGGTGCATGCGATCATAGCGCTCACGCTCACGGGCAACACCGCCAAACTCATAGCCCGCCAGCGCCCCCAGGTGCCCATTCTGGCCTTCACGCCGTGGGAGTCCACCTACCGCCGCCTCAACCTGGTGTGGGGGGTGACACCGGTGATGGGGGTCTACGCAGACCGGCTGGTCAAACTGAGCCGGCACGTCTATGAAATCTTGCTGGATCAGCAGTGTGCCGGGCCGGATGACCTGGTGGTGCTGGTGGGGGGACACCCGCTGGCCACGCTCGGCTCAACGAACTTCTTGAAGATTGTGCGGGTCAGTTCGCTGGACACCTCAGCGACGGACACGACGTTCGGGTAGGCTGCGGTTCATTGAGCCAGAAAGGGGGAGCAAGGAGCCAGAGAACAGCGCTCCCCCTTGTTTCCCGTTCCCCCAGAAGACAAACGGTGCTATACTGCCCATACCTGGTCAAGCTGGAACGGCAAACATCCGCGAAGTGACGGATGAAGACGAACAGAAACATGAACAAGAATGAGGATGCTGAAGCTCCAACCGGTCCTGGACTTGCTCGATGAAGGGCTACGGCTCTATCGGCGGGGGTTTGTCGGGTTTGTTACCGTTGCCGCGCTCTGGCTGATACCGGTGCTCTTCGGGGTCGGGTTGACCATCGGGGCGGCGCAATTCTGGGAGCCGGTGGTCGCGCTGCTGGTGGCCCTGTTCTGGCTCGTGCTCCTTGCGGTGCTGTCCATCTATCTGGTCGGGGTCCTGAGCCGGGCCACGCTGACTATCCAGCAGGAAGGACGGGTCAATATTCGCACCTCCCTGGCCATACATCCGTTTCGGTTGGCAGGGATGGGGTGCTACGGCGCTATCTACTACCTGGTTTCGAACCTCGTCGTCTCAGCCATCAGTATGGTAGTCTTCTGTTCCTTCTACCTGGTGTCGTTCCTGCTCCTCAGTGTCAGTGTTCTCGTGGCCGACGGTGCCGGCTCCTTCGGGGATGCCATGGTCGTGGTAATCCTGGTCGTCTTTACCATCTTCCTCACGCTGTTCTACGGGCTTGGCCTGGCGCTAGGTGGCGCAACCTACAGCAGCCTGATCTACGGGTTGCAACCCTTCATTCAGGAGCGTCTGCGGTTTGGCGAAGCCATCGAGCGCAGCATCAATCTGACCTTCTATCGGCCCGGATATACGCTGCTGGCGTTTTTGCTCTCCAGCGTCGTCTTTTCTTCCCTCGCGTCTTGGCGTCCTCGCGGATTCGACCATCCTTGCCCAGGCACTCCAGCGCCATCGTCAACGCCTGCCTCGCACATGGCAGGTCCGATTGCTCAGCCAGTCGGTAGTAAATCCATCGGCCGTCTTTTCGCGGCTCGACAAGCCCGGCCTGGTGCAGGACGGCCATGTGCTTGGAAACCGTGGAGGGGGCCAAGCCCAGCAGTTCGATGATCTGACAGACGCACAACTCCCCGCCCGCCAGAGCCATCAGCGCCCGGACGCGGTTCTCGTCGGACAGCGCCTTGGTAATCCCCAGGAACTCTCTCATGCCGGCGTCCTCGTGTTCGGGGTCTCGTCGCGAACGGGAGCAGCCCGTCACTTCGCCATCTAGCGAATTATAGCCTTCCGGATAGAAACGTCAATCGCGATTTCCGCGTGTTCCGTGTTCGATGCGCGACATGATTTCCGGGGCGGGGCGGTCTGTGGTTCGGTTCGCCCTGCTTGC
>DAOTUF010000584.1:0-2968 GCA_034437495.1 Chloroflexaceae bacterium
GGCGGGTTTAGCCTGTGGAAGAACAGCTTCGTCATGGTTCCCGACGGGTGTCAGGCCATCATCACCCGCTTTGGCAAGATGGAAGCGATTGCAGGGGCGGGGCGGGCGTGGCTCCTGAACCCCTGGAAGAAGGTGAGCTATATCGTCAACACGACCAAAGAATACCCCTACAATGCCCCCATCCGCGAGGCCCCCACCTCCGGGCGGGTCAATGCCTCGGTTGACCTGTTCTTGCAGTTTCGGGTAGAAAACCCCGCCGAGTTCATCTTTTCGTTGGGGGGGGCGCAGGGCTTCACGGAGAAGCTGGAAAACGCCATCAGCGAAGTGACCCGCGCCCTCATCTACGAGCAGAAGGCCGAGGCTATCTACGACCTGGTGGGGGAGAGCACCCAGTCGCTCCTGGACAGCCTGAACCACCAGTTTTTGCCTGCGGTGCGCTTCGTGAACGCAAACATCACCCACGCCGAGCCTTCGAGCCAGCAGTACCGGATGGACCTGGCCTCGCCGGAGATGGTGCGGGTCGCCAAAGAAGCCTATACCCACGAATACGAATTGAAGCTCCGCAAGGAACAGGACGAAGGCGATTTGAACCGCGAACTGGCCTCGCTGCGCGAGACGCTCTCCGGTATTCGGGCAGAAATCGCCCGCTACCAGGCCCAGATGGACACGGCGCGGGAGAAAGAAACGAACCGCGCCAGCGCCTACGCGCACCAGTTGATGGTGGAAACGGAGAGCGAAGCGAAGGCAAACGCGGCGCTCCTGGAGGCACAGGCGCTCGATATTCGCGCCCTCAACAGCGCCCACTTTCCGGAGATTTTGCAATACCGCTACCAGCAGCACATCCTCGATGCGCTGGAGGAGAGCGCCAACCAACTGCCGCAGGTCGTCAACATCGGCCCGGCCGCCGATCAGGAGCTTGATTTTATGTCGATTGCCCGGCACATCATGGGTATCCGCGATGAGGCGCTCTATACGGACGAGGATATGCAGACGATTCGTGGGCGGGCCGCGGAGATTACCGAACGCATCAAGGAGCGCATGAACCAGATTAGCACCCTGGTCCCCGACCAGGGCGAGAAGATTGCTGAAGAGGGGGTGGTATCATGACGACGAATGCGCGCAAGACCTTTTCGAAAATCAAAGAAGTCGTGGCGACCTGGAACGAGATTCGCCATCTGCTGCGTTCGGGCGATGAAGGGAGCCTGGTACCGGTCGTCATCCCCCGCTCGAAAGCCCGCGGCTATGGCTGGCTGTTTGGTATCGGCTTCGCCCTCTACCTCATCGGGGTGGGTGTCTTTTCCGGGTCGGTGCTGATTGCGGCTCCCGCCATTCTGCTGGCGCTGCTGGTGCTGCTGCTGGCGATTGTCCCGTGGGTCCTGGGGGCCATCCTGGAGATAGAGCAGGGCACGACTGCCATCGTCTCGAAGTATGGTCGCATTGTCGGCACGCTCTCACCGGGGCGGCACTTCCTGTGGTGGCCGTGGGAGAAGGTCGAATTCATCGTTGACACGTCAACCGAGATACCCTACACCGCGCCGGTGCTGGCCTGCCCCACCCAGGAGAACGTGCCGCTCAAGTCCATCGAATTCTTCCTCAAGTTCCGCATTCAAGACCCGGTGGCGTTTGTGCGCAACATCGGGGCCAGCAACTTTGATTTTGTCTTGAGCAGCGCCGTGCAGGATGCCATCCGCCAGCGGAGCCGCCAGGTACAGACCGAACGGGCCTACGACCTGCGCGGCAGCGATGTGGGGGATATGCAAGAATCGTTGAACCGCCTGATGCAGCGGTATGGGGTCCGCATTACGGGAGCGAACATCCCGGATGTGCAGCTTCCCGACCAGTACCAGCAGCACCTTGCCACCCGCGAAAAGCTTTCGAAAGAGCTGATAGCCTACGAGCGGGAGTGGGAGCTTATTCGGAAGCAGCGCACGGATACGCTGCTCATGGAGATTGAGCGGGCCCGGAAGCTGCGAGATGCCCGCCTGGTCGAGGTGAAGACGGCCGTCAACAAGGCGCGAGAGGATGTGGCGCGGATGCTCCAGGAGCAGGAGACGGCCGCCCAGAAAGTGCGATGGGAGATTGAGGCCGCGGGACGGGCGCGGCTCAAGTCCGCCGAGAACGAGGCCAAAGCCCTCCGCCACCTGGGACGCTCCTACCGCGACAACTGGGCCGTGCTCCAGTATGAGTTGGCGCTGCGGCGGCTTGAGGTGGCCGAGCGGCTGATGCAGCGGGCCCCGCGCCCAGTGCTGGTGCGGAGCGATGGTGGTGGCGACCATTCGGCGGTATCGATGCTCATACTGGCGCAGCTTTTGCAGTCTATCGGGCCGCTCCAGAACCACGACGGCCAGGCAAATTCGGATGGGTCGCACGGGCAGCGCACCGGGAGCGGTCGCAGACAGGCCGCGTGGCAGGGAGCCGCTACCGGCGTGCTGGACGGGATGTTGGGCGAGCAAACAGAGCAGGGGCGGTAGTTTGGTATAATAGGCCACGCGCCCGGGACGTGGGGGAACCGCGGCTCCCATCCATGTTTTGCGGGACGCGCCGCCTGTGAACTGAACTAGACTGGACTGGAAAGGATAAAATTGTGCCAATCGTCGCAGTTATTGGGGGACAATGGGGAGATGAGGGGAAGGGCCACATTGTAGATTATCTGGCGAGCCAATCCCAGATGGTCATTCGGTATGGCGGGGGCAACAATGCGGGCCACACCGTCACCAACGAACAGGGAGTCTTCAAGCTGCATCTTATCCCCTCCGGCATCTTCGACCCGACCATCGTCAACGTCATTGCCCACGGGGTGGTCATTGATCCGGGCGTCTTGATTGAGGAAATTCACGCCCTGGAAGAAAAGGGTATCAGTACCTCCAGGCTCTTTGTCAGTGACCGGGCCCACATCATTATGCCCTACCACGTGATGCAAGACCAGATGCAAGAAAAGGCGCGTGGCGACGGCAAGATTGGCACCACC
>DAOTUF010000585.1:0-2939 GCA_034437495.1 Chloroflexaceae bacterium
CCAGGGTCGGGCCATCTATGAGGGGGGGCAGATAGGCAAACTCTCCGGAACCTTGCAGGACCTTACCGAACGCAAGCAGGCTGAGGAAGCGCTGCGCGAGAGCGAGGAGAAATATCGCACCCTCTTCGAGATGTTTCCTTTTGGGTTGACAATCAGCGACCAGCATGGGCAGATTCTCGAAAGCAACCGCGAAGCCGAGCAGATGCTCAGCTTGCCGGTGTCAGAACATGTGCGCCGCACGATTGATGGCTCGGAGTGGCAGATCATCCATCCCGACGGGACGCCGATGCCCGCAGAGGACTATGCCGCAACGCGGGCCCTCCAGGAACAGCGTATGGTGCGGGATATGGAAATGGGCATAGTCAAAGGGCCAGGGCAGGTCACATGGCTCCGGGTCACGGCTGTGCCTATCCCGCTCGAATCCTATGGGGTGGCGATTGCCTATGTCGATATCACCGACCGCAAGCAGGCTGAGGAGGAACTGCGCCGCGCCTACGAAGCCGCCGAAGCCGCCACCCGCGCCAAGAGCGAGTTTCTGGCAACGATGAGCCACGAACTTCGTACGCCCCTGAACGCTATTATTGGGATGACCAGCCTGCTGCTCGATACCCCGCTGAGTGGCGAGCAGCAGGACCAGGTGCAGACGGTGCGTATCAGTGGTGAGGCGCTGCTCACCATCATCAACGACATTCTCGACCTCTCCAAGATCGAGGCGGGGCGGCTCGAACTGGAGCACGTGCCCTTCAATCTGCGAACGTGTATTGAGGAATCGCTGGAGTTGCTCGCGCCGCGGGCCGCCGATAAGGGGTTGGAGCTAGTCTACTGGATAGATGTTGAGTCCCCCGAGTGGATCATTGGCGACAGCACGCGCCTGCGGCAGATTATCGTCAACCTGGTGAGCAACGGGGTCAAGTTCACCGAACAGGGGGAGGTGGTCGTCACTGTCAGGGGGGGGGAACAGCACGACGTGCATATTGCCGTGCGCGACACCGGCATCGGCATCTCTGCCGACCGCCTCGACCGCCTCTTCCAGTTGTTCAGCCAGGTGGATAGCTCGACGGCGCGGAAGTATGGGGGCACGGGGTTGGGCCTCGCCATCAGCAAACGGCTCGCCGAGATGATGGGCGGCACGATATGGGTCGAGAGCGAGGTGGGAACTGGCTCCACCTTTCACGTCACGTTCGCGGCAGAGCCGGCCACCGGTGAGCTACCGCCTTTCCTTGTGGCTGACCAACCCGATCTTGAAGAGAGGGGGGTGCTCATCATAGACGGCAACGATACGAGCCGTGAGATTCTCTGCCGTTACGTCGAGCGGTGGAGGATGCAGGTGCATCCGGTGGGAACCGCCGCCGCTGCACTGGCGTGGATAGACCAGCACCATGGGGGATGTGATGTCATCCTGCTCAATATGCAGCAGCCCGTCCGAGAAGCGACCGCACTGGCAACCCGGATACGGGACTCGTGCCCGAGCAAGGCCCCCCTGCTGGCCCTGGTGATGCTCACCATGCGCCGTGACCTGAACCAGGTTGCCGCTGCTATCACTGCTTTCCTGGTCAAACCCATCCGCCCGGCGCTGCTGCACGCCGCGCTGGTGAGCATCGTGCGCGGAGGGTCGGTCGAACGTCGCCAGGTTTTTGAGCCGCAGTCCCTTGATCCGCAGTTTGGGCAGCGCTACCCGCTGCGCATTCTGCTTGCCGAGGACAATATCATCAACCAGAAAGTCGCGCTGCGCTTGCTGGAAAAGATGGGCTACCGTGCCGATGTTGCCGCGACCGGACACGAGGTGCTCGACGCGCTCCGTCGCCGCCGCTACGACGTGATCCTGATGGATGTGCAGATGCCCGAGATGGATGGGATAGAGACAACGAGGCGCATCCGGGCAGGGTGGCCTGGAGCACAGCAGCCGCGTATCATTGCGCTGACCGCGCACGCGATGGAGAGCGACCGCCGGGCGTGTCTGGTGGCGGGGATGGATGACTATCTGGGCAAGCCGGTGCAGGTGGAGGAGTTGTCGGAGAAGCTCGGGCAGGTGGCGAGCGAAGTGGGGACGAGGAAGGGAGGGTAGTTGGCTGATAGCAGCACTTCCTGGCACAAAGCTGTTTTGTGGTAACATAAGAGAAATGGTTGATACAATGGAAGGAATCCGATACTATGGCACGGACCGGTGAAGAGCTTCAGGCTGAGATTGACCAGCTCCGCCAGCGCGTGGCAGAACTGGAGCGAGAACGAGACGAAGCCAGGGACGACCGTCAATGGATGGAAGACCTGCTGGAACAGAGCAATATCCCGATCTGCCTCTGGCGCGGCGATACGCTGATCTACACCTTTGCCACCACCGCCTATCTGCAACGCACGGGCAAATTTGACGCAATAGGCAAACCGCTGCGGGCCGTGTTCGAGGAGCACGAGGTGCCCGGCTTGATGGATCTGGTAGAACACGCCTATACCAGTGGTGAACCACAGGTTATCCCAGAGGCGCGGGTCAGCTTTGACCATCCCGAGACCGGACTCCCCGAGGTGTTCTGGTACAACCTGATCCATAACCCGGTGCGCAATGCGGAGGGCAAGGTGATTGGCGTATCGCTCTTTGCAGTCGAGGTCACAGAGCAGGTGCGGGCGCGGCAAGAACTCTACCAGCAAGCGCAGATCCTCAACCAGGTACGCGGGTCGGTCATCGTCACCGATATGCAGGGCACCATCATCAGTTGGAACCGCGACTCGACCCGTATCTACGGCTATACGCCAGAGGAGATAATCGGACAGCCGATTGCCCAACTCTATCCTCCTGAAGAACAGGAACGGTTGATCAACGAGGTGATAATCCCCTTGCAGGAGCAAGGCGAACTTGAAATCGAAACCACTATCTACAATAAGAATAGAAATGCCTTTCTTGTTCAGCTCTCGCTCTCGCTGGTGCGCGATGACAGCGGTACCCCCGT
>DAOTUF010000586.1:0-9511 GCA_034437495.1 Chloroflexaceae bacterium
GCGGGGGGGGATAGTGGACCTGGGGGGGAACCTCGCTGCCAGGAGAGGGGGACGGGTTGCCTGCTTCCCTGGAGGGAATGGGCAGGATAGCCGCTCCGCAGTGGTCGCAAAATGCCTCGCCTGGAATAACCGTTGCCCCACACTGCGGGCAGGTGTTCGGTCCGGCCGATATGGGGGGAGTGCCGGGGGACGGGGGCGCGGGTGGCGCATCTGATGGGACATTGCCCGGGCTGTCTGCGTTTCCCTGCACCGTCTGGACCTGCCGGGCCTGGTGGACCTGGACCAGTTCTGCGCCGCACTGGTCGCAGAAGCGGGCCGTATCGGGGTTTTCGGAGCCACATTGAGGACAGAAGACCACGGTTTCACCTCCGATGATGCTCTTTACCGTCTATCCCGTATATCATGTATAGCACAACCCGGCTGTTTTTGCCAACGGGTGATGGGTGACGCCCGGGTCAGGGATGTTTAGCCCTCGCTCCCTCCTCCCCCTGGGGTTTGGCGGAAGGAAGGAGTGAGGGCCAGACATTACCGGTGCCTATCCAACCCCGGCGCTATTCCTCGCCCAGGTCCAGCGTGCCCACGTCGAGCGCCTGCCCCGCATCGAGTGCGTTGATATGCTCAATGAACGTCATCCGGACCCATTTTTTGTTTTCCTCCTCTGCTTCGGGGTTGATAGCATAGAGGTCGTAGGTCGCAAGCGGGACCTCAAACGTGAAGCTCCCATCCTCCCCCGTCTGAGCAGTGGGACCGACCGGCCTCCCTTCGCACGGGGTCTCGCCGGTGAAGATGCTCACGCCTTCGCTGCACAACTGCACGGTGGTGTCCGCGACGGGTGCACCGTTCAGCGCAATATTTCCCAAAACGGTCGCGGACGCTTCCGCGCCGGCGGCGGGGAGGGTCGGGGCACCCGCCACGGCCAGGGCCGCAATGCGCGACTCGGCCAACCCCGACGTGGACGGGATGGCGGTCTGCCAGCCACCACTGCCATCCTGCACCGCCAGGCCATAGCTGGTGGCCGCCCATATCCGCCCGGCCTCATCGAGCGCCAGGTCATAGATAGTGTCGCTTGGCAGCCCATCTTCCATATCCAGTGTGCTCCAGGATGTGCCATCCCAGATGTCGATGCCGCCGTAGGTAGCCGCCCAGATTTCCCCGTTGGGAAGTTCGAGCACGTCCTGCACAGCAGCGGGGGCATCGCTCATGCGCTCCACCAGCGTTCCCCCCTCAAAACCATACACCGCCATACTGGTGAACACGAGCAACTCGCCCTCGGAAGTGACCAGCAGCGCTTCGGGGCTTTCAAATGACTTCACGCCCATATCTTCATTTTCGCCGTAGGCCGTCCAGGTGGTGCCGTCGAATGACACCAGTTCGCTGCCGTTGATGTTCATCCCGCCAATCCAGAGCGTCCCATCCGGGGTGAAGGTCGCCACCTCGTTCGGGAACTGCTCCTCGCCGGTGCTTTCTATGGCGGTGTAGGTGGCGATGGTACTCCCATCCTGGGCATTGATGACGAGCACCTGTTCATCCTCAACCCACCAGACGTTTCCATCCGGGCCGGGGAGCATGGTGCGCCCCAGGGAGAGGCTGGTCGGCACGCTGACTTCGTTCCAGGTTTGCCCCCTATCGTTCGAGACAAAGAGGTTGCCGCAGCTTGCCCAGACGCTCCCTTCTGGACCAAAGAAGACGTCACTGCCCGTACTGGTGCATACTCGGGGGTCTGCGTCAAACTCGGGCTGGACCCAGGTGGTGTCTGCCAGCACACTGAAGCGGCTGTCGCCCCCCCCGATGGCCACCAGCACGCCTTCCCCGCTGCCGGTCGGAGCCACATCTGTCCCGCCTTCTGGCGCTGGCTCGGTCGCGGTTTCGGTCATGGTCTCGGTTTCCGTCGGCATGGTCTCGGTCTCGGTCTCTGGCCCGGTCGCCGTTTCGGTCATCGCCTCGGTCTCCGTCGGCATCCCCTCCTGCCCCTCTGCGCCCATGCCCCCGGTCGTGGTGGTGTCAATCAGCGTGAGGGAATCCAGGAAGGTGGTGAAATCTTCCTCCGATAGTTCGCCCTGCTGCGTTCCCACGCTCATGGCATAGAGCCGATTGTCCACGACATAGAATCGAACGTGAAAGAGGACCTCAATCCCCTCGTCGTCCGTGGTATCCACCTGGACCTCCCGACCAGGGTGGCCATCAAGCTCAATCGTACTGGATACTACGGCAGCATCCGCTTCCATACTGACAAACCCCGCAACTGCCTGGTCGAGCATCATAGTGATCCCCTCCTCCCCGAGCGCTTCCCCGGGCAGGTCCGTGTAGTTGACCGAAAAGTAGGTCGTATCCGTCTCGAAGGTATACCCCTTGCCCTGCTCGTTCGAGATTTCCTCGGGGGTTCCGGGCATCAGGAAGGCGATACCCCCATCCTCATCAACGATGCGCTCCCACCCTTGGAGCACTCCCGCTGGTTCTTCGCCGCCTCCGGTGGCTGGCGCGGTCGTTGGCGTTAGCTCCATCGTCGCCTCCATCGTCGCCTCCATTGTCGGTGTCGGCTCGGCGGTGAGCGTCCCAGTCGATACGGATGTGACGGACGTGACGGACGTTGGCGAGGCCATCGCTCCCTCGGTCGGCATCACGGTCATGGTCGTGGTCATCCCCATGGTTGGTTGAGCTTCTGTCATCTCCGTTGTTGGGACGGTCGCTGGAATGGTCGTTGCCGTTGCTCCCGTGTCCCCCTCCTCACCCGTACACGCGCTGAACAGGGCCACGCCCAGGCTCAGCATCACCAGCACTATTACCCATGTTCGTACGTTCATTGTACCTCCTCATTACCAATAGAAAAAGATTCGTCGTGGTCCAACCACTGCATCACACGCCACTCGGCATACTGCGCCCGGAGGTACAACCCCACCTGCGGCGACAGGCGGTCCCCCAGCCGGTAGAGCGTTCGTTCCACGGCGGGTCCGGCTTTGCGACCGAGAGCGGCATAGGCCGCTGCCAGGCCAAACAGCAGGTAGTCACGCTCCCACCGGTAGATCCCCTTCAACCGCAGCACCTCCCAGGCTTTATAGACGATGATGGGGTAGCGCATGAGCACGGCCCAGACAATCCTATTATAATCGCTCCAGCGCATGTGGTCTTGATAGAGGCGAGTGGCCAGGGGCAGCCCGAGCTGGTTGAGCGACCCCAGGAAGACGTTTTGCAGCTCATTGACGTAGTGGGGTTTCCCCCACGCCTGCATAAAGTTGCTGAATACCCAGTTGATGGCGGTGTTGACCTGGAACGTACTGACATGGCACAGATGGCGCGGTTCGGTCAGGTGGTGGTGCAAGGCATAGTCAAGCAGGCTGGTGGTGCGGTGCAGGTTTCGCACATTGGAGCCAAAGCCACAGAAGGTCAGCGGGCTTTGCAGCGAGGCCGAGTCGCCAATTGGCAGCACCCCCCGCAGCAGGGGGACGCTCTGCGGGTGCATGGTGTGGCGGCCCGGGATGTAGCCGTAGACCGGCTTGACGTGGTGGAAGTTCGGCCCCGCCTCCTTATACGTTGCCAGCAGCGTCAAGTAGTGTTCGTAGAGTTCAAAGAGCGAGTAGGTTGACCAGCGGTTCGGGGATGACGGATACGGTGCTCCTCCCTTGCGCTGCCTTTCCCGCATGAGGCGCTGTTCGATATCGAGAGCGGCGTAGTAGAACAGGTAGACCGTCATCTCATCATCGCGCCCGGGGAACCCCTCCCAGATGAACTGCCGCTCTCCCTGGGTGTCTTCCACACTGACCAGAATATCCCCGACGGTGGGGTCATAGGTGCGCGGCCCACTCCCCTGCGCCAACCCTCCGACCACCGTTCCAACGGTCGGGCAAAACCCATCGAAGGGACACCCCCGAAACCGCAGGAGAGACAGCGGCGAGGTGATGCCCATGCCGTCGAGCAGCAGGCGGGCGGTGTGGCTTTCGATGGAGGGGTCCGGAGTGGGGGAGGGGTCCGGTGCTCCCCGGGCGCACCCGCATTCCAGTTCAACGGTCACGTGCAGGGGAGAACCCGGAGAGACGCGCACCCGTCGAAAGGTGCGGTGGTCGAGGATGGTCGCGCCCGCCTCTTCCAACTTCTGGCGCACCAGGCGCAGCAGCTTGTGCGAATCAACCGCCACATTCAGCACGTTGGGCAGGTACACGTCGCTGTGGGGGATGGTGCTCCGGGCGCTGGTGTGGTAGCTGACCAGCCCCGTGCGGTATTCGCGCATGATGACCGTCTCAAGCTCTTCCCCGGTGAGCAACCCGATATCAACCAGGGCATGCAGTTCGTTGCGGCTGATGTTCCATTCGCGGTGGACCCGCCCCACCTCGTACTGGTCGAACACCATCACGCGGCGACCGTACCGGCGCACCATCACGGCCGCGTGGAGCAAGCTCATCCCCCCGCCCGCATACACCAGGTCGTAGTCTGGCTCTCCCCGGTGGCCTGGGCGTGCAGAGGAGGCTTCTTCGGAGACCGTGGAGACCGTGTGGATGGAAGGGTCGCACGCTCCACCGATAATCCGGCCCCAACGCTGCGTCAACTTCCAGACATATTCCAGGTGCTCAGGCGCTCCCATCGCTTCAAAGGCCGCGACGGTCCGGGGATAGTGCGTGCGCAGCCATTCGATGGAGAAGGAAGGCGGCTGCTGGTCGGTGGGGTCCGGCTGGTGGAGCAGGCTGCGCAGCTTCTCTGCGCACGCCCGTACGATGGCGGCAATCTTCTGCCGCGCAAGCCACCGCTGCCATGGCCAGGGCGGTGCTGGCGGCGTCAGCGAGACGTGGATAGTAGCATGGGTGGAGATGAGCGCGTCATGGAGCACGACCTCGATAGTCCCGCTCGCCCCGGCCACTGTGACCGGGCAGACGTGCCACCGCAGCACCGGTGCTCCTGCTGCTTCTGCCTGGTGGTCGCTGGTGGTGGGGGGAGCGGGCAGGGAGCTTTCAAACTGGATGGTATACAGTTCGCGGCCCCAATGCCACATCTCTCCCATATGTCTGGCTCCCGTGGGAAGCACCTTCCAGGTTGCCCGCTCCTGGAGCGCTACCAGCACCGCGTCCAGCGGAGCGGGGATTTCGAGGTCCTCGGTACAGGTGATATTCATGGTATTGTTCTGATTCTCGATTCTGTTGACATTGCGCGTAGCCAGATAGTCAGATAGACACCCCTGAATGGATGGACGGGATGGATGGATGGGGGGATATTCTCATACATAGGGGGAATCATAGCGAAAACAGAGCCGATGTCAAGTAGCGTCCACCCCCTCTCACCCCTGCTCACCCCGATGATGCCGAATGGTCTCAGGAAAAGAGGGGGTCTGCGCTCTTTTTGCACTTTATCCCGTTCCGGGGTATACTGGCGTTGGTAGCTTCTCAATAATCCTGGGAAAGACCAGTGCTGGTTGGTATCGAGCCGCAAAGCCGCAGGAGTGCATAATGATGGCTGCTCGGATTTCCCCGCATTATTGGTAAGATATCACGATATCAGGGTCGAATATGAGTGCCCGTAGTTTTTTCTTTCCTCCGAACACCGGTGCAGACCCAGAGAGGGGAAGTGTGTTCTGGCTTTTGAAAAGCGCTCCACAGGAGATCAGCGTACCCATTCCGAGTACGTACGAAGCAGATTTGCTGGCCTCTCTCTGTTCTCTCACCTCAACCAATCCTCATTGAGGATCGCCCTGCCAGAGGAGTCTCGGGGCAGACAGTGGGCAGGGTTTTTGGAGCACGCCTCGCAGAACAGCAGCGTAGGGAGCAGGGTATGGGAACCAGCCGGTGCAGAGGTGCGCAGAGAAGGTGGCACGTGCCATCTCCTCCTGATGCTGTTTTGTTGATACCCGAACATAATGAAATCTGAAGTAAGGAGAGATATCCATGAGCCTGGAAAATTCCGCCACGTTGGAAGAACTCAAACGTACAACACAGACCTACGGACCCGACCCGCTGAAAGTTCGCCACACAGACCATTACAAGCATGAATATGTGCATTCCTTCGTAGAAAAATGGGATGCTTTGATTGATTGGAATGCGCGTGCCGGGAGTGAAGGTGATTTCTTCATTCGGGTGTTGAAGGAACACGGGGCCAAGAAGGTCCTGGATGTGGCCACCGGCACCGGTTTTCACTCGGTCCAGCTCTTGCGGGCTGGCTTCGATGTCTACAGTCTGGATGGCAGCCCCGCGATGCTTTCCAAGGCGTTCGACAATGCGCGGTCGCTTGGCTACATTCTGCGGACAATCCACGGGGACTGGCGCTGGCTCAACCGCGACGTCCACGACGAGTACGACGCCATTGTGTGCCTGGGCAACTCGTTTACCCACCTCTTTTCGGAACACGACCGCCGCCGCTGCCTGGCCGAATTCTACTCGGCCCTGCGCTATGATGGTATCCTGATCCTCGACCAGCGCAACTATGATGCTATCCTCGACCACAGCCATTCTCCAAGCCATACCTACTACTACTGCGGTGAGAATGTCAAAGCCGCACCCGAGCATATGGACGAGGGGTTGGCGCGGTTCCGCTATGAGTTTCCGGACGATTCCGTCTTCCACCTGAACATGTTTCCGCTGCGAAAAACCTATACTCAGCGGTTGATGTGGGAAGTCGGGTTCCAGAGCATCAAGACCTATGGCGACTTCCAGGAGACGTACCACGATACCGAGCCGGATTTCTTTATCCACGTTGCCGACAAACGCTATGAAGAAGAAGGCTCCACCGAGAACAAGAATGGGAAGGAGTAGCGGATGACGGAGCAGCAAGTAGCCCCGCTCAGGGAGTACAGCGGGGTGGTGAAAACTGCCCAGGAATACTATAACAGTTCGGATGCCGACAACTTCTATGCGTCTATCTGGGGCGGGGAAGATATCCACATTGGTATCTACACCACACCCGACGAGTCCATCTTCGATGCCAGCCGCCGCACGGTCGAGCAGATGGCCCACAGGCTTGAAACACTCGGCCAGAACTCGCGGGTGATAGACATTGGGGCGGGCTACGGTGGCTCGGCCCGCTACCTCGCCAGGACCTACGGGTGCCACGTGGCGTGTCTCAACCTGAGCGAAACGCAGAACAGGCGCAACCGCCAGATGAACCAGGAACAGGGACTTGACCACCTGATTGAAGTGGTTGACGGGAGTTTTGAAGATATTCCCTACGGCGACGATCACTTTGATATTGCCTGGTCGCAGGATGCCATCTTGCACAGCGGCAACCGCCGCCGCGTGCTCGAAGAAACTCGCCGCGTGCTCAAGCCCGGGGGCGAGTTTGTCTTTACCGACCCGATGCAGGCCGACGACTGCCCGCCCGGTGTGCTCCAACCGGTGCTCGACCGTATCCACCTCGACAGCCTGGGGTCCTTCGCCTTCTACCGCCAGGTGGCGCGTGATATCGGGTTTCAGCAGGTCGATATCACCGACCTGACCGAGCAACTTGCCACCCACTACGGGCGCGTGCGCGAAGAATTGCAACGCCGCTCCAACCAGAACGAGTTGGACGCCTCCATCTCGAAGGCGTACATTGACCGCATGCTGGTCGGGCTTGGCAACTGGGTGAGCGCCGGGCAGAGTGGCTACCTGACCTGGGGGATTATCTCCATGCGTTGAGGAGCGCGAAGCGAAAACAGCCATCCCGACCCGGGGTGCCCGACGCCGTTTTCGTTTGCCCTCCGTCCGACCCGAGGCAGGTTCGCGCCGCTGGTGCCGAACCGGTCGGGTCGGGCAATCGTTCATCCTCATGGTTTCCCCGACTCATCCCCCGCTTCCCCTTCACCCTCTTGCCTCCTCCAGCACCGAGTCATAGCGGGGAGCCATCAATGACCAGTCGTAGGGAGCCGCAAGGGAGCGCCAGTCGCGCTGCTTCAGGTCGCCGCACCGCAGGATAGCGCGGTGGAGCCGCTCCACCAGGTCGTCAAAGGTTTCATACAGACAGTTGGCATGGGACCAGGCGGGGAGCAACTCCGGGTAGACCAGGCGGTTCGGCAAAACAGGGATGCACCCGCAGTAGAGCGCTTCGAGCACCCCGATACCAAGGGTTTCCTGAAGCGCCGTGCTGACGACGATATCGGCCCGGTGCAGCAGATGGCGGTAGGTGGCGGTGTCGGCGGGGTAGCCCCAGTGGATGAGGCGCGGTGCCCACCGCTCCCGCGCGGCGATAAACTCCGGGGTGTTGGGGTCCACCGCTTCGCCCGCCACAATGAGACGGAAGTCTGTTCCCCGCGCTTCGAGGGACTCCAGCGCATCAAAGAACACCTGGGGCTGTTTGTCGTAGTCCCACCGGCTGCTCCAGAGGATGACCGGGGGGGGCGGGTCGGGGGACCGTGAGAGAGCGTCCGTCGTGGGGAGAGCGGGGAGGTCCAGGCGTTGGAGGTCGATGCCGGTCGGGAGCACCTGACTCTTTGCGGCAATGGTAGCTATCGTCTCTCGCTCCTGGTAGTCGTGGTAGCGCCCCAGAAAGCCCGGCAGCGCCTCGATAAACCAGCGGCGGTGGAAGTCGGAGTTCAACACCACGCGGTCGGCGGTGAGGGCGGTGGTGTAGTTGGTCCAGGCAAAGCTCAGGTCGCGGGCGCGTCCGGGTGGGAGGGGGTAGGTCAACTGATTCTCGAAGAAGTAGACGACCATGGGAAGGGACGGGGGGAAGATATCGCGGGTGAGCGCCCGAAAGGTGGCCAGGTCTAGCATATCGGTGGTGAAGACGAGGTCGGGCAAGATAGCCTGTTCGCGCACCATGCGAGCAAAGGTGACGGCGGCCCCCCGCATCCGCCAGCGCCACCCCCCCGCGGTGGGCAGGGTCAGCAGGGTGATGGTGTGGCGGCTGTGGGTGGCGTAGCCTTCGGCGGTGGCCGCGTGGGAGCCGCCGTGGTACGGGTTGAGAGAGAGGATATTCATTCGGTGTGCCACCATACCTCCATCGCTCCGTAAGGGCCCGGAGGCGGCCCGCCCTCTTCCCACGGAACCCCGAGCGCCTGAAGCAGGTAGCTCAACCAGTTCTCACCACTTTTCTTTGCCACTGGCCCGCTCAGGATAAGGTAATCGCGGGCGCGGGTCAGCGCAACGTAGAGTAAGCGTTCGCGCTCGGCCCGCTCCATGCGCTGCTCCTCCCACCAGGCCGCCTGGTACGCCGCGGGGGAGGACCATTCGCCCGTCTCGCTCCGCAGGCGCAGCGCCACCCCACAGGCTCGCCGGGCAATGCAAAAGTGGCGCTGGTTGGGAGGGTTGCGCCCCAGGTCGGGCAGCACTACGACGGGAAATTCCAACCCTTTGCTGGCGTGGACGGTCATCAGGCGGACGCTCCCCTCAGCCTCCAGGGGGGACTGACCTTCGCGCGGCTCGGTCTGGAGCAGGCGGTCCAGATAACCTGTGAAGCCGCCCAGTCCCGCGCTGCCCATACGACGGGCAACGTGCAAGAGCTTTTCGACATTGGCTCGCCGCCGCTCCCCCTCGTGCAGACCGCTGATGGTGGCCAGGTAGCCGGTCATTGCGAGGGCACGGCGCAGCAGTTCGACCACCGTTTGCTGCCCCCGTATGGC